>JAYEFW010000348.1:0-27987 GCA_034658795.1 Thermodesulfobacteriota bacterium | reverse complement strand
TTCAAAGTTATTGCGCCGGGCGCCGGCAGGAAGTTCCGGCATTTTTGCCCTTGCTTTCTTTGCAAAACCAACGAAGTTTTGTGAATCGACTTTATCAAGGGGCCCTTTGCTTATGTTAAAAGGCATTACAGGAGATTTTACAGGCTTTTTGCGCAGGAACAGATCAATGGAGTGAGCGGCTCGCCTGCCCGCACTAAAAGCTGACACCACTGTCTTGGGGCCGGTAAAGACGTCTCCCCCGGTAAAGACCCCTACTACATTTGTTTGAAGAGTTCCCGGGTGCGCAACAATTGTTCCCCAGCGTGTGGTTTCGCACTTTTGGCCAATTTCATCATTCTGCAAACAAGACATTTCAGGTACCTGGCCGATAGCAGTTATTACAGTATCAGCATCAACTGTTTTTTCTGAACCGGATATGGGCGCCGGCCTGCACCTTCCGCTAGAATCTTTTTCGCAGAGCCTCATACTTATATATTCCATCTGTTTTAACTTGCCGTTTTCACCAATAAGCCGTGAAGGAGCGACAAGTATATTTATTTCGATTCCTTCCTCTTCTGCAGCATCAACCTCTGCGGCAAGAGCCGGCATTTCTACTCTTGAGCGACGATAGTATATGGCGACATTTTTTGCTCCCAGTCGGAGAGCGGTTCGTGCTGCGTCAATTGCGGTATTACCGCCGCCTATAACAATCACCCTGTTTCCAATCTCCACATTTTTTCTTAGTGAAACATCTGTAAGAAATTTTGTGCCTTCAATCACGCCCCGAAGGTCTTCTCCGGGTATTCTCAGATTGCGGTAACCCCAACACCCGATGCCTAAAAAAATTGCGCTGTAACCTTCTGCAAACAGGCTGTCAAAGGTAAAATCTTTTTCCAGGGCCACATTGGTTTTCGCTTCAATCCCTAGCTGCAGGATTGATTCTATTTCAAGCTCAAGTATGTGTCTTGGAAGGCGGTAATCAGGGATTCCATATCGTAATTGTCCGCCCAACCCAGGCATGGCCTCAAGTATAGTCACTTCATGGCCCATTTGCCTCAGATAAAAGGCTGTAGAGAGCCCGGCCGGTCCTCCTCCAACCACGGCAACCCTGTAACCTGAAGGTTCGGGTAGGCATACAATAAATTTCTTGTAATTATTTCTTTCATAATCACCAAGAAAACGCTTTGCAAAGTTAATACAAACAGGCTCGTCAACTCTTTGGCGCCGGCATTCGGTTTCACAGGGATGGGGACATATCCTTCCGATTACCAGGGGCATTGGGCAGCATTCTTTAACGAGTTTTAATGCTTCCAGATATTGACCGTTTGCAAGCAGCGCAAGATATCCCTGTATATCCACGTTTGCCGGGCATGTGAGGTGGCATGGAGCTACGCAGTCTCCATAGTGTTTTGACAGAATCAATTCTATTTTATTTTGACGGGCCTGGCGGACCCGTTCCGAATTGGTATCTATAACCATTCCTTGTTTGACCTTTGCGACACACGATGTAACCAGACGATCCCGCCCTTCAATTTCAACTACGCATAAACGGCATCGTCCCAATGGCTTGAGGTGCTCTTGATAGCAAAGGGTTGGTATCTTTATCCCTAATTCTTCTGCTGCCTGTAAGATAGTGGTATCAGGTTTTACTGCAGTTACTTTTCCGTTGATCGTAAGCTGAATTTTGTTTGACAAACCGTACCTCCTATGAACATAAGTGCCTAAAGTATATTAAAGTGCCTAAAATGCCTAAAGTTGTGGTACGCCTTTGGCGCGCTAATTGATAATGGCTACCAACGTAAAGCGGGACAATTTCTTAAATTGTGCTTGATTGTGGAGGCTACCAACGTAAGGCGGGACAGCCTGTAAATTCAATCTGTTAGCAATTCCTTGAATTTTGCTTGATTGTGGAATTGCCATAGAACCAAAATGGCGAAAAGTGTCCCGCTTTAAGTTGGTAGCCATTGTGGACATATCAACAAGTCAGGGAAATCCTTATCCTGTCCCGTAGGGACATCTGAAAATAGCCTGGTAATTTATTGCCAGGTGTTCTTGTTCTCCGGCAAATTACTATACTGCGATAGGGGTGAGAGTAAAAATGCGAGCAAGTTGCGCCGCACCCTTAACGTCACCCAGCCGCAATGCATTGCGAATATCATCCAGCTTGTATGCATCATCAAGAGATAAATAAGGGGACCATCCTTTATTCATATCGATCAATTCGACATCAACCTCGGCAACATATTGTCCCTCGTACACGAGCTTTGTACGTCGTATTTTTTTCATTATATCCTCCTCAGAAAATCTGTTGTCCACAGATCGGCATCAGGCCTGTAAGCAGTAACCAAAACGGCCGGTGAAGAAGCCCCCTTGGGGATTCCCCAAACTACGTGTATCGGATTGTCAAAACGATCTTTCAGTAATACCAATACACATGGACCTTTCGGATAGTCAGGATAATCTTCTATAACTAATGCATCCGAAACTCCTGCCATGATATCCCTGACGAAAATGTTGTCTTCCGCAAGCTCATCATAACCATGGTCGGACATCATAACTTCCTTACGTTCAATCAGTCTCAGAACTCTCTCGAATGTCTCATTCATATTTTATATAATACAATAATCAGGAACTATTTGGCAATAATATTCTCTTTTCCACAGTAGTCTTATGACGGACTAATTATACGGACATAGATATCATCACATTTGTAATGATATTCGTATTTTTAAACGCCATGTGCCTTGAAAAGAGTACGCTTCTTGACGACACACTTCCTGCCCCTTAATATAACAGACACGCCGGGCTTGTCTGACAACCGAATAAGATCGTGATTCGCTTTGCTCTCACAATCTATCCTTATTCGTTATACTTCATGTCCAAAGATATGGACGTATTTCAATAAGACGATGGAGATTTTGTTGATCCTGCTCATGCCACTCCTTCTCCTGTTGCCAGTGTTTCTCCAACGCTTTGTAATACGCAGTATACTTCTTCTTATCTGGCTCTACCATTTTTTTATGGTCTGTTCCGGGAATATCTTCAAATTTTATTGGTGGCACCTTCAAACGTTTATCATCCAAAGAACTTTTTCGAGCAGGACGCTTTGTTTTCCACCATTTGTATAATTCACAAATCTCTCTCCAAGCCCGCTTATATGTGTCATCTGCATTCCAATCCACAATTTTGTCCGGTTTTTCCTGCTCTACAAAATCCACTAAGATTTGAAATACAGCATGTAGCATGATCTCATCTCGATCTTGCCACCCTTTTTTTAATGTATGGATTTTGAGATATTTCATATTATGCCGAACCTGCTCACCTGCCGCAGGCGCTATCCGAAAAACTATCAAAAAAGTGATGAACTGTCGTAAAACAACAATTAATCTAAAGCGGCACGGCTTCTGCTGTCAAGTGAAGCAGATGGTTCGGCCTTGTTACGCAGTCTTTTGGCTTTCAGCAAGCTGGTTTGGATACGCCCACAAGTACTCTCGGAGTTCCAAGTTCATGCGGTCTATCTCTGCCAGAAAACTGGTTGCTGACATACGATAATTCTCCAGATTTGTTTCCATCTTGCGAAGATGTGAGACCTGCTTTTGAAAGTAGGCGATCCTCTCCAGTGTCGTTTTATACTCTTCTTCGTTATGAATCATGTATCAAAACCTCCACAATCCCTCGTTTTTTTCCATAGCGTTTGAGCTGCCAAAGTTTGATTGCCGCTTCTTCCCCATCAAACGCTGCCAAACGTCTTACCCAGAAAATACTTGCACCTTCGTAATTATGGGCAGCCATGTGATCGAAAAGAATCTGTACCTTGCCGGAAACGTTCTGAACGTCAAAAGTATCCTTCATCAGAAGAAAGATATCAATGTCTTGTGGACACGGCTTGTTGGTAACAAAGGAGCCAAAGCGGATTTTTTTTAAGCGGTTAATTTTACAGTCCTTCTACCTTTTGTGGCCGCTAATTGATAACCCAATGGCTTTAATAATGATGCCATCGTTTTAATGGTTATATTAGTCGACTTCATTGATCTCATATTTTGAATTGCAGAGGTAGAGACGCCGGATTTTTTGGAAAGTGCTCTTACGCTAATATGCTCTTCAGCCATAGCTTCAAGTAACAATTCAGAAAAAAGAAATTGCACATATTCTTTTTCAAATTTTTTCTTTTGTTCTGAATCGCTCATAACTCGATCAAAGGTTGACTTTTTTTTATTCTTCATAATAATCTCCATTTTTCACCCTTGAGTCGTAATTTTTCATTCTTTTTAGAGCCAAATCTTTTTCTTTTTGAGGCAATTTTTGACCCTTTTTACGAAATCCATTTGTTACTACAATCTTTTTCCCTACAAAAAAGAATGATAGAAACCGGTCTGGCTGAGGCTTAAAAGCAAATATTTTATCGCCTTCATTTCTGAATTTTGTAATATCTGATATTTTACCGAAATCGCCAATTCTTTTGAAAAGCATCAATGTTTTTCGTTTTTGGGCATTAGAAAGAGTTTCAAAAAAATCAAGTGCTTCACTCTTCCCCTTTTTATCAAAAAACCATTCAACGGTTAAAGCTTCTCCTTCGTATGCGATGAATTCTTTCATATTTAATATATGTATCATTATTCCGATACAGGATCAAGAGTTTTTTAGCGTATAAATATTGGTATTATTGACATCGTACGGCTCACTTGCCGCAGACGCTATCCCTATGTGTCAGGGTAGATGTCGCAAATTTTGCGACAACTGATTTTTTATCCAGCTCACCTTCATTGAAAACATTATTGATATGTGAACCAGGAAAGTCATTCAGGACCTGCTCCATTTTTTTGTTCGGCTATCTCATGCCACTTTGCGATATTGGGTCACTTCCACTTGACGATGTATATTTTTAGCTTCTTCCACCATACTTTCAACGTTTGCAGCTACTTCGTCAGAAAGCCACTCGTTCCCACATAACGAACAGAGCGTTGCTGGTACGTTTCTGATCACAACCAGAGTATCTTCCATATCTACCGTAAATGTTGTGGTTCCCTGTTTTTTAAGCCCTCCACAAAGTGGACAAATATTTTTGGTTGAACTCATTACCTCCTCCTGGTTTTCAAGTCTGTTTCAAAGTGTTCTTCATCTGGCAAATAAGCTGTGATTAAGAATATCTTTTGCTCGGTAAGATCATAGGCAATAACTGCATGCAATGGCTGATTTTGCCATATTCCGTAGAATAATCCACTTGGAAAAGGATTCATTGTCTACTTTTTGCCTATTTTAATTTCATGGTGAATTTTGTGAAGCTTATTTTCGCGTTGCCGAACGCCCAGGATGTACGAGGGAACGGACTGCTCAGGGGCGGCGCGCTTTTCTGCCGTCCTCTGCAGCATCAAGGTTATAGTAATTTGGCGCTTTCTGCTGAAATTCGGAAATTCCGAATTTCTTCAAAGTTTGGCTCTCTTCCAGCTCTTCTTCTGCATAAATATTTTTAATATGCTCATTTATGGTAGATTTTGCTTTCCCAAAAAGCATTGCCATTTGATCTTGGGTAAGCCAAACCGTTTCATCTTTTAAACGGGTTTCTATCCGGATTTCGTTATCTTTTGTCCGGTAAATGAGTATTTCTGAATTTTGTTTCATTTTTTATTGTATAGGAAATTATAAAATTATGTTTTCTTTATTCGATTTTTAAATAATTTAAATAGCGAAGCGACATCATTATTCGACGTTCGATGTTGGACGTTCGATGTTGGACGTTCATCTTTACATATAACAGAATGTATTCAGCCCCACAGGGACGGCAGAATTCCTTGACTTCAGGCACTGTCTTTTCTTACGTTCACTCAAACAGATCAACCCAGGACTGAAACCTTCTAACCTTCTCAAGCCCATAGGGTTTAAGATATTGCTTTATATCTTCAATAGATTTTTCTTTTTTTAATAAATCCCGATTTTTAGAAAAAAACTTGTCTGCAAAGCATATTATCTGCTCTTCTATTGAAACAGGAAGCATATCGCGTTTGGGTAAAGGAAGATCGTAGTTTTTTATGTCTTCGATCGTTATGCCAACGCCGACATGACGTTCGCAGACAAGAGCATGCCTTGGGAACCCGATTTTTTCTAGTATTTCACGGCCCAAATATCCATGACAAATATACGGATTTTTGCCCTTACAACCCAGTTCGGTGGCATTCGTCAATAACATGCCGATATCATGCAGCATCGCAGCTTCTTTTATAAAATCAAGGTCCGGGTTTAATTGGGGTACCTTTTTGGCGGCATCAAGGGCTTTTCTTGTGACTTGTTTGCCGTGTTGAATTATGATTTCATATGCCCTTGAATTGCTTTTGTAGTACTTATCAATAATATCAATAGGATTCATAAAACTATCGTGAAAGAAGTACACCCTCTATGAAAGGATCTATTGCTCCATCAAGAACGCTGTTGACGTCGCCGACTTCAAGGTTTATCCGGTGATCCTTGACCATCTGGTAAGGATGGAGGACATATGACCTTATCTGGCTGCCCCATGCTATATCATCCTTGCTGTCATGCAGTTTTTGTTTTTTTTCATCCTGCTTCTGCTTTTCAAGTTGATATAGTCTTGCTTTAAGCACTTTCATAGCCATTTCTTTGTTTCTGTGCTGTGATTTTTCCTGCTGGCACTGCACAACTATCCCGGTAGGCATATGTGTAATACGGATAGCGCTGCTTGTTTTATTAACATGCTGACCTCCGGCTCCGCTTGCTCTGAATACATCAATGCGCAGGTCTTTATCCTCAATGTCTATAACGATTGTTTTATCAAGTTCCGGATAAACAAATACGGACGCAAAGGATGTCTGCCTTTTGCGGCTCGCGTTAAATGGAGAAATTCTAACCAGGCGGTGAACTCCTTTTTCTGCCTTAAGGTATCCATATGCATATTCTCCACTTGCGGTAAAAGTAACACCTTTAATCCCTGCTTCATCACCAGGCTGAAAGTCAATTATTTTGACTTGAAAGCCTTTTCGTTCAGTCCATCTCATATACATTCTGAAAAGCATTTCAGCCCAGTCCTGAGCATCTGTTCCGCCGGCGCCTGCATTGATTGAAACAATAGCGTTATTTTTATCATCTTCCTCATCAAGCATCAGCTCGAGTGAAAGTTTACTGATTTCTTTGTCTATTGCTTTGATTTGGAGGGAGACTTCTTCGATGGTATCTGTGTCTGATTCATCGAGGGCCATATCCAGCAGTATTTCACATTCTTCAAGGTCATTAAAAAGCTTGTTAAAACTTTCGACCTTGCTTGTAAGCAATGCCCGTTCTTTTAGAATTGATGTGGTTTCTTCTTGTTTATCCCAGAAGCTGTCTTTTGTAATCAGGTTCTCAATTTCTTTTAGTCTTTTTGTTTTTTCTTCTACGTCAAAGATAGTCCTTCAGATGTTCTAATTTAAGATAAAGTTCCTTTATATTTTGCTTGAGTTCTATAGACATTTTTTTCCTCCTTAATTATTAATAGTCCACCACGGATTTTCACGGAATTACACTGAATTATCAAAATATTCTTCTCAACATTGCGAACGTCTCTGCACCAAAATTGAACAATAACCCCACTCTCAATCGAGTGGTTTTAAGATAATAGTAAATTACTCATTGTTTATAATTTTCAGTGAAACTCCGTGTTGTTCCGTGGTGAACTATTACCTTAATTATTATTTTTTACCCTTATACAATATTGAAAATATAAGCATAACTACCACGCATGCAATGGCGAAAAGATCACCAAACCTGGTATAGGCGGATGTCTCATGTATTATTGGAATAGATCGAGTTATGACTTTTTCCTGAAAGAGCGATGTCGAATCCATAACTCTTCCAACAGGGTCTATAAATCCACTTATGCCTGTATTTGCCGACCTTACCAGAGATCGTCTGTTTTCTATTGCTCTGAATACCGCCATGGAAAAGTGCTGATAAGGAGCGCTTGACCTGCCATACCATGCATCATTAGTGATGTTGACAAGTAATGCCGCTTCATTTTTTGTCATGGCCCTGGAAAGCTCAGGAAAAATGATTTCATAACAAATCAGTAACCCCAGTTTGCAATTATTCCACTTGATAGTTTTTCCTTCCTGCCCCGCGCTGAAATCTCCAACAGCTTCGACCATTTTACCAATAAACGGCAGCCATTTTTTAAAAGGGACATATTCTCCATATGGAACAAGGTGCGCCTTGTCATATTTTCCGCATACCCTTCCATCCGGGCTTATCAGGTAGGCACTATTGTAATATTCTATAACATTTCCCCTGCGGACAAAGGAAGGACTACCTATCAAAAAATCCGTGTTTGTATCATAAATTCCCTTTTGAACCTTTTTTGACAGCAGTCTGTCGTACAAAAAGTAAAAGGGAGTCGCTGTCTCCGGCCAAACCACAAGATCAGGTTTTTCCTCTTTGACTGAAAGAGATAAATTGACGTATTTTTCTGTGGTTGCTGTTTGAAATGCTGGGTCCCACTTTATTGACTGTTTGATATTTCCCTGAACAATTGTGACTTTTAAAGACTTTGAAGCAGCGATTAGATTATCAATTGATTCAATTCGCCATTTTCCATAAATGAAAACAAGACCTGTGATCAAGATAAAAACAAATATCGATCCTCCAGCAAGACGTTTTTTAATCCGCACTTCTTTCCATTTGCTTCCCGTTATATAAAGAAATGCCAGGAAAATTGTCGCATTAGATAGAGCAATCAGAAACGATACCCCATATATTCCAAATATATCCGATATCTGTATAAGATGCAACCTGTTAAATTGGGAGTATCCAATCAGTCCCCAGGGAAATCCTGAGAAAAGATAATTGCGAATATATTCCAGAGAAACCCATAAACAGGGGATTATAAAAAGACAGGTCGCAGGCTTTGGACACAATCTTTTAACAGCAATTGAAAAGACAGCTATGTATAGAGCTAAATAAGATGATAACAGGAAAAGAACGGATATACATTGATAAAGAGGAAGATTGCCATAAGTTTGCATAGTATAGATAAGCCAGTATGCAAGGGTAGTGTAATGTGCAAGACCTGCAATAAAACCAAGGCGAAAACTATTTGTCAATGAGCTGTTTTTTAAAGAAATAAGAAGTGGTACAAGGGCAAACCACGCAAGCCAGTCAATGCCGATTTTCGGGAAAGAACCGGTTAAAAGCAAGCCGCTTAATATAGCTAAAATGATATTTGACCAGTTAATACTTGTTGTTTTCAATTTTAATCCAGTAATGTTTATTTATCGTATAATCAAAATTTTGAAAACTCAAATATGAGATTAAGGGCTCGGTCAAAAATAACTTTACCCGCTCGTGCTTTGGCGAATGAGCCTGCGCGTCTGTCCCACCATGTAGAGGGGAAGAGTTCCGGTTCTTCCTCTTTAACCTGAAAGACAATCTTTTGATGTTCATTCCCATGGAATTCATTAAAATCGTTTAAAATAATTTCAATCGGGATTCCGATAGTCTCCGAAAGATATCTATATGGTATAGTATCAGGCTCCATAGTTATTTATTATCCACCCGCTCCTTCAATTCCTTCCCAGGTTTAAAAAATGGCAATATCTTTGATTTCACTTCTGTGGGTTTACCGGTTTTTGGATTTTTTCCGGTGTATGACTTATATTTCCTTACGTATAAACTGCATAAGCCACGTATTTCTACCCGCTCATCTTTTGCAAGAGCTTCTGATATTTCATTAAAGAATATATTTACTACCGATTTGGCTTCGTCTGTTGTGAGGTTATTATTATTTTTCAGTGCCTGGATTAGTTCAAGTTTGTTCATGGGGTTCTCCTGAAATATTTTATTATATTAGTACGATATAGGATTTTAGTGGGGGCGTCAATTTATTTCGGGGAATTTAGGATTTTTCTATATTGCAAGCAACTGCATTATAATCGATATACTGGATTATTTTGTTGGGTTGTGATATTTAATAGATATTTGAAATAAAATTGTTCGATCTTGGCGTTATGAAGTTGGCAAGTTATCAAACATCCGAGGCTTTAGCACATGATTACCATATTACAACAAGTGATAACGAATGAACTCCCCCGCCGCAAGCAGCGGGGGGTATCTTTAAAAGCATTGAACGCCCCAATGGGCGGCGAATAAAACCCTACTGTGATTTAATAATTAGGCATCATGTCTTTCCCTTTTTTGGTTTTTGCAAAGAGAACCCTGCCCCGGCTCATATCAAGGCTTTATTGATTGAAGCTACCTCCTCCAATCTGACCATACCGGAATCCCATTGTCATCTCTGAGCTTTAGAACAGTATCGCTTTTCTTTACCTCTGCGGCAATAACGACAGGCTCACCTATCATTGTTACCCTTGAACCTGGACTTTGTCACCTTTTTCAATATTTGTGTCGAGCCTTTCAATATACCATCCCAGTCCGATGTGTACAGAGATGGTTTCTTTGTCTGTTTTTAACAAAAGGTGAATACCGTAATGCAACCCCCCATCACCGGCGTAATTACATCAACGGACTCAACAGTACCTGAAACAGTTTCAACTGTAGCTGGGTTATACATCCTCTGATACTGTGTTCCCATACCCCATCCCATAAGCGCTAAGTTGTTTTTGCCCAAGATTAACTAAAAAAAATGAACATCGAACGTTGGGATGGTTCCTTTGGATGTGATGGTTGAAAGAGTTGTTTGTGGATCATGATGACAGCATGATGACCTTGTTTGAGTTGTTGCCATCCATTCCCGTTGGAATAACCCAGCAATCAACGTATAAAAATGCAAATATAGTTTCCACAAATATTTCGTACATATCACAGCGTAGGGAACCATCCCCGAACGTTGAATGGGAAAAGAAAAATACAACCCGTGAACGTTTACAAAATAAGTTACCGCTTATGCAGCCCGGCTTGCCCTGTGGTTCAACCCATTGATTAAGTTGTAGAATTCCAGAAACGTAGTGTTTTAACCTCTGCAACCCCGAAAAAAATAAAAAAAACTTGACAAGTAAAGTGAGCCACGATATTTACAGCCCACGAGACAGCAAGACGACGAAGCGGTCAATCGGCAATAAGGATTTTGTGTATAAAAGAGGCTCAGTATTTCAAATATGAGCAATCCCCGACCCGCAACACAACTATGGCAAGGGGTGGAAAAATCGAACATTTTTTAGAAGAAAGGATGTCCATTGTGTCAGAAATCACTAACAGACCATCAAGGGTAAATTATGAAGCTATAGACGAGATCAGAAAAAAATTCATCAATACCCTAGATAGAGAAGATTTATATGTACCAGTAAACATTGGAACGCTGGCTAGACGAACAAGGCGGTGGGCGCACATTACTCCAAGAAATAATCAACCCTATTTTGAGCAATACATTTTGAAAGAGTTAGAGGATCGAGGCTACTGTAAAATAAATCCTGAAAAGAGGGAAGTTATATTCTTAAAGCTTCCTAAGTAAGCTAACGAATTCTAAAATCTGTATCACGAATAAGTCTTTCGCCGGAATTGATATTAAGTTAAACTGTCACCGTTAGAAAGGTTCTTGTAAGATCAGTAGCCAAAAAAGAAAGGTAGTGTTTTTGAATCTCTTAAAAACCGATTGATACGTTTTTTTAGAAAAAAATATTAACCATGTGACAAGAAAGGAGGCAACAAATGCCTAAGCCACCTATATTTTATCGATTCATACCTTGTCTTTTAAAAAAAATGCCAAACCAACAGGCTTCTAAAGAAAAACTATCCGAAATAATGTGGGGGATATGGTCTGTGATTGCAGACCACCTTATGTGATCGGGATCCATGGAAACTGGGGGGCAGGCAAGACCAGTTTTTTGCGAAAAATCCACCTCTACCTGTCCGGGGACCGGAACGAGCATGAAGATGCAGAGGGGTTGTGCAAAGAGCTATGGACGGATAATTATAAAAGGCCTGACAACATCGAGACTATATGGTTTGATGCCTGGAGATATCAGTTTGAGACGAATCCGGTTGTTCCGCTCCTGAATGAGATCCGCGCCCATTTCACACTGTCGCAGCAATTTGCAGGAAAAACAGCCAAGCTCAGCTATTATGGCCTTGGACGGCCTCGGAAAGATGATCGGATCGTGGGATACGAGGATGTCCCGTTTGACCAGGATTGTCTAAAATCTTCTGTTAAGCTTCAGGAGAATGGCTTTTCCGGCTTTAACGATCTTTTTTATATCCTTCCGTTTAATAAGGAACAGATCAGCAATTCTAATTATGGATTTTAACAATATTTTTCAATTATTTCAAATAGTTGATAGTATGACAATTTTTTGTAAGCTTTAACTACGTTTCAAAAAACATAGAAAATTCGCAAAAATAAGAGAAAAACCGACTTGTCCAAATTTAATTAGAACTCATAACCTTAGGGAATTTCATTGAATATTCCATAATGAGAATTGATAGGAACAGATCGAACAATTTGTAAAAAGGTGGTACAAGCTCAGGGAGGCGAATAAGGGCAAGAGGGAGGAGAGTGTAAGCTCGCTTCTTAAGGCCATCTCCGAATCTCCGAGTATTGAACGTCTGGCCCACAATCCCAACATGCTCACTATTATCTAATGGTTCAAGACATCTATGAAGATGTTGTGTGGCATGAATCCCTTGTATTTCTCTTTGAAAAGTTATCTGAACATAAAGAGATGTCGGACTGGCTCTTTGACACGCTTTTTGATTCTAAAAAACAGGGCCATTCCGCTGTTTTGCTGGCAGCGGAAATTCTTGTCGATCTCCACTCCGGCCTGAGCAAGGGGAAAAAAACTGGAAAAAAATTCAATCACAAGTGAATATTATACTGAGGCCGGAATGGATCAAAACAAACCTTCCCTTTTTAGAACCGGACGAGATAAAGGATGTCCTCTTAAGATTGGGCCTTTACATGAAAAATGGGAGAGGCCTTTTTGAAGCAGAGTGGTTTTCAGAGGGGCATGAACTTGCCCCATACCTCAACGCAAAGCCGAGCCAATTTGTCAAGGCCATGGAGAAAGCAAGGAAGGCATAAGGAACAGGGACCAAATAATGGGTAGTGTCCCCTCTTATTTAGTGCCTTTGTTTTTTCTGTTGGTTTCGTTCCTGCTGCTTTCTACATGCATTATCAACCAAGTTCATTGATTCCGACCATGATTTGGTGCAGAACCGTTTAAACCTGTCCAGTTTGTCAACATCGGGCAATAATTCATTCAGGACAGTAACGGTTCCTACAGCGAGATGATATTCCGACAAGGCGTTGATATATTCCTGACGACGTTCTCTTGGAATAATGACAGGTGGATAACCGGCCATGATTACAGGAATATTGGCGATGAGACGGGCCATCCGGCCATTGCCGTCCCAAAAAGGATGAATTCTGACAAAAGAGACATGAAGATATACATAGGCTGTCAATGCCGCCTCTTTGTTTGCCGTATTTTCTTTGCAGGTTTTTTGAAACAGAGCAAGCCAGCCTTGCATGAGTTCCGGGACATCTTTTGGGAGAGCATATTCAAAAATGGTCTGGGTATCGCCGGAGATAATAACCGTAGAGTTCGGTTCTACTTTCCATGCACCAACAGGCTTATAAACATCAAAAATCCGTTCGGTCTGAATGGCTTTGTGCAGATCAAACAGGTCTTTTTCAGTTAAATCGGATTTTCTTCTAATAAGATCATAAACAAGATCAATAGCCCTGGCATGCCCAACGACCTCCTCATGATCCTTCAGCGGCTTGCCTGAAATCGTAAGCCCTTCCTCAAGGACAAATGCTGTCTCCCCAAGGGTTAAAGTGTTGCCTTCAATAGCGGTAGATGTATGTGTCCATAAATTACGCAGTTGGGCCAACAGGGCATCACGGATATCATTATCCAGGTCTTGTAGAAAATCAAACATGGTTGAAGCTCCATATTTTACATAAAAAGAATTTTATGCCAACATCTGGAATAGCTTTTTCAAAGACAGCCTCTATTTCCAAGTTTCGGATAGTTTTGCATACTCCGAACTTACTTTTACTTCAATCATTTTTATCGGTCTTTAGAATTGCTGGTCGGATGGCACTTGACTTTTAATCCATACTGGCTGATATATTTTTAGTGGATACGCCCGTTTGATTGTTATTGGAACACCTAAGTGAAAGGTATAATGAAAAATATAGATAGAAGGGATTTTCTTTACTATAGCGGAGCATTGCTGTCCACTGCAATGTTTGCCAATGTGTGCTGGCCTTTTGCCGGGGACAGGCGCTTTATATCCGGTCCCGATGACATCCGCGGCAAAGTGTTCAAAAACGATGCTCCAAAAACATTATGGAAATGGTCGCGCGAAGGATTTCTTTATAACAAATTAGATAATGGCAAGGTTGTATGCGGCATCTGTCCCCACCGTTGCATACTTGCACCGGGAGATCGCAGTGTATGCCGTTCCAAGGTTAATATAAACGGCAAACTTTACAGCCTGGCCTATGGAAATCCCTGTGCTGTCAATAACGATCCTGTAGAAAAAAAACCGCTTTTTCATTTCAGGCCCAGGTCAATGGTTTTTTCCCTTGCTGCTGCGGGATGCAATTTCCGCTGTTTAAATTGTCAGAACTGGGAAATTTCACAGGCAAAGCCTCATGAAGTGCGTCATCATGAGCTTTTTCCTGCTGAAGCAGTAGAGACAGCCCAGCGTTTGGGGTCTGAATCTATTGCATACACATATTCAGAGGCAGTCACATTTTTTGAATACATGATTGACATCGCCAGAAAGGCAAAGAAAAAAGGGTTGCACAACCTTTGGATTTCAAATGGTTACATTAATCGAGAACCTCTTCTTGAGTTCTGTAAAGTACTGGACGGCGCAAATATAAATCTTAAATCATACAGCGATGACATCTACAGAAAATTGAATGGCGGGCGGCTTCAACCTGTGTTAAACACTTTAAAAACGCTGCATGAGCAAAAAATTCATCTCGAAGTCACAACTCTGGTGGTGCCGGGATATATAGATGATGAAGAAATGATAAAACAGATGTGCGGATGGATACTTGACAACATAGGGCCCGACCATCCGCTGCACTTTTTACGTTTTTTCCCTAAGTACAAACTTGACAGGCTGCCACCCACACCGGTTTCAACATTGACTCGTTTCCGCGAATTAGCCATTAAAGAGGGTATCAGATATGTCTATGTCGGCAATGTCCCAAACCATGAAGGGAATCACACCTATTGTCACAATTGCAACAAGTTGTTGATTGAACGCGAGGGCTATCTCTTGCCGACATATAATCTATCAGGTAATAAATGCAAGTTCTGCGGCGCCAAAATCCCGGGGGTATGGGATAATAGTGCGTCCAGGCGGGACTGAAAAAAATGAACATCGAATGTTGAATGGGAAAAGATGGAGAAACAAAAATAGCTGTTGAATGTTTGGTATTGGGTGTTTTTTTATTCGATGTTCATTTGTTCATGCACTGATATAATACTAAAATCAAAATTTTTATCGAGCAAAAAAGACGTCTAATCCACAAATAGATTATTTTATATGACCCAACTGCCGTATAAAATAATGATATAATTGCGCCATATAGTTTGTCAAAGCTTATTGAAGAGCAACAGGAGAGGTGCGCCCGAACCTGGCGGTATTTGTCCGGAAATTACTATAATATGCCTTATGCAAATAAATTTGGGTATTCTGATGCCTTATTTCGCTTATATGAACTAAATTTTAGATCGATGAGAGTAATAAACTTCGAAAATTTATATATCCTGATGCAGAATCACATCTTTACAATCCCCATAGATAATGGTAGATAATTAGCTGCTGATTGGAGCGGCACAGTCCAACAATGTTTTATCGATCATCCCGCTGAGAAAACGTATCGTCCGAGCTTTTCAAACTGTTTCTGCCAAACTGGGCTTTCCAGTATTCTTGTACTGCGGGACAATGGATAAAACTCTATACGTTGGGCAAATCATGCAATATCAGGAGATCCTATTATGGTTAACAGCATCAATCTGCATAACAAAAAGCATGAGGCTGAAGAAAAACAACTTTTTCAGCTAATAAAACAGGCTGGTGAAGACGCTCGTAGCCGTAAACGAGAAGCCATGGCACGACATATTAATAAACTTCAGGCCGTAATTTCAGAAGCGGTATCCCGTAAGAATAATTCTGTGTCGACATGAAAAAGTTACAGAAACCAAGGCTTATAGTTGTAGCGGGTCCGAATGGCTCTGGAAAAGCTTGAGTTTGTCCAACGTGCCAAAGAAGCTGGCTTTTTCATTAGGTTGTTCTTCGTCTGCACTAACGATCCATCAATTAATGCCCAGCGAGTTGCCTTACGTGTCATGGAAGGCGGGCATGATGTTCCGATTTTAAAAATTATCAGCAGGTATTACCGGTCAATCGCTAAGTGCATCGAAGCATTAGCATTGGTTGATCGAGCCTATTTTTACGATAACTCGGAGACTGATGTTGATCCTTCATTAATGTTCAGGGTAAATGACGGAAAAATAGCAAAAATATATCAAGACTTGGCACCTTGGGCAAAAAATATTGCGGATTCGCTATCACGAGAATGAATCACAAAATGCCCATAGTGATAGGGACACCCATCGCTGAGCGCCCCTCCCACACCACCGGACATACGGATTCACGTATTTGGCGATTCGGCTGGTCAAAACAGACACAAATGAACATAATGAACATCTGATCTGCCTGGCCTTGGGGAACGCAACGCTACCAGCATTTCAGCAACTGCTGCATAATGAGGCATTTCACTCTGCTACAAAAATCGTAGGCATACCAATGGATATGTGGAGACTTTTCGCAAGTCCTTGCTGCGCAAGAGATTGGTGCAAGTCGAGTAAAAAATCACTTAATTTATTAACCACCTTACTGAACAGAAAAAACCATGAATCCAACTGATTCTGGGCGGTGAAATGTTTCACTGTCAAGTGATTTCTCTTCACTGATTTTTACATAAACTCCCTGTGCATCCATGTTTTGTTTCCAGCGCACATTGGCAGGGTCATTCTCATTACTCGTCTGCATATCAGCAATAAATACAGGTGAATTTGTGAATGTTTGATTAAATGAAATTTCTTGGATTTGGTTATTTATACCAGATTTAATATTTATTTCAAATGCAACGCTGTCTACAATGCCGCTTGATGGTTCCCAGGCAATATATGCGACCTCTTCTTCTTCTTCTTCTTCTGTTGCATGTTCATCAGTATTTAGTTCCTGTTCCTGCAGGCGGACCTCGAATCCATTGGTTCCGTTAGTTACAGTTCTGCATAATACTGCATCAAGTTTATTATAGCTGATAACAGCGGTTATTACCACAGGAGTCTGATTGAAGCTATTTTTGAAGTTTACGTTTTCAAATGATGTGGTATTATTGGGAGTAAAGCTTCCTGCTTCGACCATGGTTCCATCCTCTAATGTGTAACTGCCCCGCTCCATAATTATGTAGCCAACTGTTTCGTATTTATGGTTACCATCTAAATAATCCCACTCCTGAATGCGAATATCAAAGCCTGTGTTATCAACATTTTGTATTCTCAAAATGGCAGGATCAACTCCATTATTACTTAATGACTTAGCTACCACTACAGGATCAAAAAAGTACTTGCTGAATTCAATCCGCTGCCATTGATGATTTATACTTACTTCCCCTGTGTCCATACAGGGAAATAAAGGCTTGGAGTCAGAGTCAGACGGATCAGATCCATGACTAAGTTCCAGCCCATCTAAAAAGCCGTCATTATCAGAATCCGGGTCTAGAAGATTTACCATTGAATCATTATCATAATCATCATTCCAATAATCATCTCCCCAGTATTCTACTTCATTTCCATCGGTTATGCCGTCTCCATCCGTATCAGCGTTGTTGGGGTCTGTTCCGTAATCATTGATTTCTTCATCGTCTGTAAGTCCGTCCCCATCTGAATCTGTATCAATATCAATGGTAGTTTGAGGAACAGAATAAACAATTTCTTCAGAAAAATCACTTTCATTGCCCTCGAGATTATATGCAGTTAGTACGAAATAATATACTCGGCCTGATTCCAGCCCGGAGATTGTATAGGTTGTCTGGTTGCCGACATTAAAATTAATCTCGTAATTTCCGCTTGAATAACCGCAGTATACTTTGTAGCCGGCAATATCTTCCGGGTCTGGGTTTGGATTCCACGCCAATGTTACCTCGGCAGCGATGGAAATGGAGGGTATAAAGAGCATAAGGGCTAAAGCCAAAACTATAATTCTGTAAAAGCGATAATTAATATGTTTAGATATCATTATTTTTATATTCCTGTAGTGTTCAGTTATGTTACTGATTTTTATGTTAAAAATATAACCAATTAACTAAATTGAGCGATTTTTTACTCGATCTGCACTAATCTTTTGCAGTGAATAGAACCGATAGGACATTATTGTGCTGTATTTATAAGAAGATAGGAAAATGGCGCACTAACTTATTATAAAAATATCATCATCATATAAAATCGAAAGCAAAGGCGGCTTTGGGATTTTCAACATTTATATGCTCTTCCATACACTTTATTGCACCTACAATTTTTGACAGACCGATTGTTAATCTAATCTCGTTTTAATTTCATTTTGATTATAGTCCAGCAACATGTGTGCCAAAGAAATAATTTGTTGATATACGAACTAGTTAAAAAATAATGATGCTTTTTAAAATGGATTCCGGTTACTAATATTGCACAGTGAGCTACGTTTTTTGCACACGTTGTAAGAAATGTTTGAAATGGTTTAGAGCATCGGGAACTATAGCTCGGAAGGATGCAAATTGCGTTTTTTTCGGTGAGCAATGAGCATCAAGAGAAAGGCGCGAAGGTGCGGACAAAAGGTTTTAATAGTGGCCGGAATGCAAGTTAATTGAAAGGCTTAATTTTTATATCCGCATTCCTTATTAAGGCACATTAGAAAAGTACCTTGTTTTTTAGTGGATTTTTCTACCAGAAATTCTGCGCCGCAATTCGGACAATTTTCTGCTACAGGTTTGTCCCAGAGAGCAAATGTGCAGTCGGGATAACGGTTGCAGCCATAAAAAATTTTTCCCCTTTTTGACCGTCTTTCAACAATTTCGCCGGTGCAGCCTTTTTCCGGACACTTTACACCTGTAGTTTTATCTGGTTGGTTTGAATTTATGGATTTGGTATTTTTGCACGCCGGATACCCGCTGCATGCTAAAAATTTGCCGTATTTGCCCTGTTTTAACACCATCGGTTTTTTACATTTTTCACAAACTATATCTGATATTTCATCTTCAGGCAGCTCGATTGGGTGAACTTTGCCTTTTTCATCTCGGGTATAGTTCCTTGTATACTTGCATTTCGGGTATCCGCTGCAGGCAATATAGTGACCATTTTTGCCTACTTTGATGTTTAGTTGTTTTTTGCATACAGGACAGGAAAGATCTGTAGGTATGCCCACACCGCGTATGCTGAGCATACTTTCTGCGGCTGCATCCAGTTCTTTTTTAAAGGGGCCGTAGAAACGGGTGAGAATGTCTAAAGAATCTGTTCCCGAAGTTTCTATACGGTCAAGATCTTCTTCCATCTTGGCTGTAAAATCAACTTCAAATATGTCTGGGAAGCTTTTAACAAGAAGGTCATTAACAATAAATCCAAGTTCGCTGGGCTTGAAGTATCCTTTTAGAAAATCAACATATCCCTTTCCCCTAATTATAGATAATATTGAAGCATAGGTGCTGGGACGACCGATTCCGTTTTCTTCAAGCTCTTTTACAAGGGAAGCCTCTGAAAATCTTGGCGGCGGCATGGTAAAGTGCTGTTTAGGATCTAAGTTATTGACCTTTAATTCTACTCCTTCAGATAATTCAGGAAGATTGATTTTTTCTTTTTCGCTTTCTATTTCTTCATCCACAGACATGTAAACAGCCATAAAGCCTGTGAATTTAACAGATGATCCGCTGGCTGTAAACAAATAGAGCCCGGCTTTAATAGAGATTGTATTTTTATTTATCAGAGCTTGCTGCATCTGCGACGCAATGAAACGCTGCCAGATAAGACGGTACAGAGACATCTGGTCCTTGGAGAGATAAGGGGTCAATTTTTCAGGAGTGTTGAAAACCGATGTCGGCCTGATGGCCTCGTGAGCATCTTGAGCTTTCTTCAGATTCTTGAAAAATCTTGGCTTATCAAGAGCAAATTTTTCACCGAACTTTTCTCGAATCAGCACAAGTGCTTCTTCTGCAGCTTCTTTTGCAATTCTGGTGGAATCGGTGCGCATATAAGTGATAAGCCCTTCAGTTCCACCTGTTCCGATGTCAATACCTTCGTAAAGCTGTTGTGCCACAACCATGGTTTTTTTTGCAGAAAATTTAAGCTTTCTGATTGCTTCCTGTTGAAGTTTACTTGTGATAAAAGGGGGAAGAGGATTTTTTTTCGTAATCTTTTTTTGAACTTTTTTTACAATAAATTTATTTTCTGAAAGTTCGTTCAGAATGGCAAGTGATGCTTTTTCGTCAGGAATTTTGATTTTTTTTTCGTTCTTTTTTACAAGTTTTGCCTTAAATTGTGGAGGTAAGGTGGTTTCGAGAAGGGCTGTTATAGACCAGTATTCTTCCGATTCAAAGGCTTGGATAGCTCTTTCTCTTTCACATATTATACGTACTGCAACTGATTGTACACGCCCCGCACTGAGGCCGTTTTTTACTTTGCGCCAGAGTAATGGAGATGTCTGGTATCCAACCAATCTGTCAAGAATTCTTCGTGCCTGCTGAGCCTCGTATTTTTTCTTATGGAGATCTTCAGACGCAGCAATTGCTTCATTAATGGCTTTTTTGGTAAGCTCATGAATAAGTACTCTGTAAAATTTTCTTCCTTTTTTCTTGAGAACCTCTGCGGTGTGCCATGCAATAGCCTCTCCTTCCCGGTCAGGGTCAGGCGCCAAATAAATGTCTGTTGCATCACCAGCGGCTTTTTTTAAGGAGTTTATAACTTTCTGCTTTCCTGGAATAACAATGTATTTAGGCTCAAAGTTTTTTTCTATATTTATTCCAATCTCTTTTGCAGGAAGGTCCTTTATGTGTCCAACGGTAGCAACAACGTTGTATTGCGAGCCCAGATACTTTTTTATAGTTTTTATTTTTGTTGGTGATTCAACAACAAGTAGTGGTTTAGTCACTATATTTCCTCACTTTAGGTATTACTTATTTCTGTAGAAAAGAATTTCCCTGGTGCCTGATTAACAATACCCTGCAGTTCAAGCTTAAGAAGTATGCCTGAAAGTTTTCCGGGTTCCATAGATATTTTTCGTGAAAGATCATCTATATGAACAGGGTAGTGACCAAGGCCTGTAAATACAAGCGATTCTTCTGATGACAAAGAAGGCGGTTTAGCTATTTTATCTTCAGGTTTATCTTTATGCTTAATTTTATTATTTAAGCTGTCATCTGTTATTAAAGGAGAAAGCTCTTCAAGTATATCCTGTGTATTTTCGACCAGCTTTGCTCCCTGTTTAATCAAACTGTGTGTTCCGATACTTTTAAAAGAATTGATATTGCCGGGCACGGCAAAAACTTCTCTTCCCTGCTCTGCTGCGAGGCGTGCTGTAATGAGTGAGCCGCTTTTCTGGGTTGCTTCAACGATAACTGTTCCGAGTGAAATGCCGCTGATTATTCTGTTTCTTATTGGAAAATTGTGTGGTTCAGGTGCCTCTAAAAGAGGAAATTCGGAAATAACCGCGCCTTTTTCGGCAATCTTATGGAAAAGTTTCAGATTTTTATGTGGATAAACTCTTTCGAGACCGCTTCCAAGCACGGCTATTGTTTTTCCTTTTCCGGTTAAAGCACCTGTATGTGCAGCAGTATCAATCCCTACTGCCATGCCGCTTACTATTGTAAAATCAAGAGCAGCTAATTCTTCGCACAGCCTTTTTGTTATTGAAATACCGTAGCTTGTCGCATTTCTGGATCCCACTACGGCGATATTCCTTACAGAGTTACAAAGATTTCCAAAAACATATAAAAAGGGCGGTGGATCTGGTATTTGAAGTAGAAGAGAAGGGTAGGCCGGATCAGACATTGTAACAATTTGATAGCCTTTTTTCATTACAAGATCGAAATCTTTTTTGACTGGTTCCGGTATGTTGTGAGCTTTAATCGCAGTAACTATGCGGGGCGTTATGCCGTTTACCTGAAGAAGATCTTCCTGTGGTGCTTCAAAAACAAGGCTCGGTGAGCTGAAGCGGTCTAACAACCGTTTAAAAAGATGATTTCCTATACCGGAGACAGCTTTAAGGGCAAACCATGAAAACAGGGTTCTCATAACTAAATTTTCTTTCCGCTCCTTTGCCATATCAGAAGTATTGGGCTTGCGACGTATATTGATGAATACGTTCCAACAAGAATTCCGACTATCATTGCAAATGCAAAGTCGTGGACGATGCCGCCTCCCATGACAAACAGCGCGATAACAACTGTAATGGTTGTTAAAGAGGTTAATATGGTACGGCTTAGAGTCTCATTAATGCTTCTATTAATAGTGAAATCCAAAGGTTTTTTCCGGTATTTTTTTAAATTTTCCCGTATGCGGTCAAAAACAATTATTGTATCGTTTAAAGAATAACCTATAATAGTTAAAAGTGCGGCAATAATGGGCAAGGTGAATTCTTTATCAAAAATGGAGAATATCCCTACGGTAATTATAACATCATGAATTATAGCTACAATAGCACCCATTGCATATTTCAGATTGAGGAACCAGAAGAGTATAAGGGCTAAGATGAGTGCGGCCGTAATCAGGATGGGTATACTGACGTTAATAAAAGAAAGAAAATATACACTGCTCATAAGTGCTGCTGCCATGATTCCGCTTAAAATCCACTTGAATTCAAAACGACCGGATATATATATTGTAATAAAAAGCAGGGAATAGAACATGGCGAAGAGCGCTTTTTCACGCAGATCTTTACCCACCTGAGGGCCCACCATCTCAATGCGCCGGATTTCTACATCGTTTTTTGTAGCAGCCTCCAGGGCATTTTTTACCTTGCCGGAAAGTCCTTGAGAAGTAAGAACCGATATGTCGGTTTTGATAAGATATTCGTTATCTTCTTTGTCTCCAAATTGTTGAACAGACGATTTGCCAAGATTAATGGTATCAAGTCCGGATTTGATTATATTAATGTCTGCAGGAGCAAAGAGCTTTACCTGTATTAATGTACCACCGGAAAAGTCGATTCCATATTTTGGGCCTTTGTGGAGTATCAGAGAAAAAAAGCTGATAAGAATCATTGTTGCGGATATGTAGAATGCCAGCTTGCTTTTTCCTAAAAAGTTCAAATTTATGTCGGATTTTATAACCCTCATGTTTATATGACCTCTAAAAATGATTGATAGCCGTTCACGGTTACCTCTCTTTTGTTAACTTTCACTAACCAAAACCAAGCCCCCTGAACCCTGATCCCTGACCCCTGCTCTACCTATATACTCAAGCTTTTAATTTTTCTGTTTATCAGAAGATAATCAAAAACAAGCCGTGTAAGGATAAGTGCAGTAAACAGGCTTGCCAATACGCCAAGACTCAGTGTTACGGCAAAACCCTTTACCGGCCCTGTTCCAAACTGAAACAAAACAAGAGCTGCGATAAGAGTTGTTACGTTTGCATCAAGAATGGTAAGGGTGGCCTTACTATAGCCTGCATTTACGGCAGCTCTCTGAGTCTTGCCCAGATCCATTTCTTCTCTGATACGTTCAAATATCAAAACATTGGCATCAACAGCCATCCCTATGGTTAATATGATTCCTGCAATACCTGGAAGCGTTAGGGTGGCCTGAAATCCTGCAAGTCCTCCGGCAATCATAACAATGTTAAGGATAAGCGCAATGTTTGCGATAAGGCCTGAAACCTTATAATATACAATCATAAACAGAACAACGAGTATGCCCCCAATGTACATGGAGATAAGTCCCCTTCTTATTGAATCAGCTCCAAGAGAGGGTCCTACGGTTCGTTCCTCAATGATTTTAACCGGAGCCGGCAGCGCGCCTGCCCTAAGAACAATTGCAAGGTCACGCGCTTCTTCTGTTGTAAAATTTCCTGTAATGCGTGCTTCGCCGCCGGTAATTTTTTCCTGAATAACAGGTGCGGAATAGACTTTATTATCTAAAACTATTGCGAGTCGTTTTTTAACATTTTCTTCTGTTATTCTTTCAAAAATCCTTGCCCCCTTTTTATCAAAATTGATGGAAATATATGGTTCATTGAACTGGGAGTCTATTTGAACCCTTGCATCTGTCAGGTATTCACCAGTCAGAAGAGTTCGTTTCTTTACAAGATAGGGGGTCCTTATGACGCGTTCTGTTGCTGAATCCTCATTGTCCTGATAAAGAAGTTCGCTGCCCGCCGGTATATTTCCTTTTAAAGCGGCATCCAGGTCATGGCTTTCGTCCAGCAATTTAAATTCCAGAAGAGCTGTTTTACCGATTAACTCCTTTGCTCTTTGTGTGTCTTTGATGCCCGGGAGTTGGATAAGAATTCGTTTTTCACCCTGGCGACGTATATCAGGCTCATTTACGCCGAACTGATCGATACGATTTCTTATTGTTTCAAGTGCCTGTTCAACCGCCAGCTTTTTTATATGACGAGTTTCATTGTCCGGCAAATTTAATATCATGGTAAGTGTTTCATCATCAGTCGATTCTGAAACAACCCGCAAATCCTTAAGTTCAGTATCCAGCAGTTTATTAAAACTCAGGATATTATTGCTACCACGTATTTTGAGCAATATTTTGGTGTCTTCTATTCTGTCTATTCCGATGTACCTTATATTTTCTTTCTTTAAAAGACTCCGGAGTTCATAAGTCATACGTTCTATTGTACTTTCAACTGATTTTTCAGTATCAACTTCAAGTACAAGGTGCATTCCTCCCTGAAGATCTAAGCCAAGATTTATCTTCTTATGTGGCCACCAGCCTTGATTTATTGTAGGAAGAATATAAACAATTGCAGTTGTAATAACCGCAAAGACTAGAATTACTCGCCATGAAAAATTCTTCAATTGGATATTCCCTTCAATAAAAAGCTAAAAGGATTAAGGATATTTACTATAATATAAGTGCCTAAAGTGAGCTAAAGTATATTAAAGTGCCTAAAGTTAAGGAATGCTGCCATTTTATATATTCCTTAAGTCATCAATGTACGATAAAGGCAAACTCTCAATAACTTTGGCTTATCAATTAGCACGCCGAAGGCGTACCACAACTTTAGGCATTTTAGGCACCTTAGCTCACTTTAGGCACTTTATATACTTAATCAGCCTTGTTTTCAACAGATGGCGGGGGCGGGGAAGGTTGATTTAGTGCAGCTATATTCCCGCGATTTATTTTTATTCGTACTTTATCTGCTATTTCCACTGTTACCGTGGTATCATCTGCATTGGTAATTCTTCCATGAATACCACCGCTTGTTACTACGCGGTCACCTTTTTTTAGAGTACTTATCATTTCACGATGTTGTTTACTTTTTTTCTGTTGGGGCCGGATAAGCAGAAAATAAAATATGGCAAACATGATAATCAGTGGGATAAATGCTGTAAACCCGCCTGGTTGTCCGCCGCCTGCCGCTCCACCCTGCCCCATTGCATATGCTATATTAATCAAGATTAACCTCCATGTTTAAAAAATTATTGTTTATACAGGTTTTAATTTCTTAGCTCTAAACTTCGTTTTTTCTGACAGAAAATAAATTCGAAATACGAAACAATATCGAATGACAAAAATTCAAAATCAAAAACAACAGTGTCCGCCGAAGGCAGATTTAATCGCTCTCAAGACTGCTCCTACAGTTTTGAACATTTGAGCATTTAGTAGTTGGATTTGTTTCGAGTTTCGAATTTTGTGCTTCGGATTTCCGGTTTATCCGGGTTATGTTCCAAGCCATTTCAGTGGTACCGAGTACACTTGTAATTACAAATTTTATTTTTGAGCTGGTATCATCAATTATATTTTTGTCGGTTCCCTGCAATTTTACAGGGAATCTGACGAGATAAATTGATTCCCAGGTGTTAATATATGGGAAAAAGTGAGTAAGCACCGCATCAATCTTTTTAATTTTCCTTATCTCAAGCGGTTTTATTTTTATTTCATTGCCTGCGTTAAGATATATTTTCCATATAGAATCTTTTTTATTAAAATCATTCCATTTTTTATCCGGTACGTATGCAGACATTATAAAATCATTGTATATTAAAGAAGCTTGTTTTTGATCTTTTATAAGTTTTTCCTTTTCCTCACTAGTAAAATTATAAGTTCTGATATACTCATTTGCATAGGCCTCTCTGAATTCAGGCGATTTGAAGGTAGCTGAAGTCATTAGCTCAAGATCAAGGCCTCTATATATGTAAGCTTCATTCGTCCATTTCATTAGCACTGTTTTGTAAGTGCTTCCCTGGTATGGATCGGATGATGCTTCAAATTGTTTGACTGATGAAGCAATTTGACATCCCTGACATCCGGCAAAAATAACTATCAGCAAGATACTTTTTAAGAGAAGTATGTAATAGTTATTTTTCATGGCTCAATTTGGGTTTCAAATACACGGTCAAAAATTATGCCGATATACTTTAAATGATAGTTGACGTCAAATATTTCTTCAATTTTTTTCTTGCTTAGATGAGCGCATATCCCTTTATCTTTCTTTATCAGCTCCTTAAAAGGCTTTTTTTCTTTCCATACACGCATTGCCTGCTTCTGAACCATTTTATATGCGTCTTCACGGGTAACTCCTGATTCGGCAAGAGCAAGAAGTATCTGTTGAGAAAAGATAAGACCGTTCAGTATATTAAGATTTTCTTTCATTCTTTTGGGATATACAACAAGATTATTAATCAAACCCTTTAGCCTGTTTAGCATGTAATCAATAAGTATTGTACTGTCCGGGGCAATTATTCTCTCAACAGATGAATGGCTTATATCCCTTTCATGCCAGAGAGGGATGTTCTCCAAAGCAGCCATAGCATTAGACCTGATGATCCGTGCGAGGCCGCAAAGGTTTTCGGATCCTATTGGATTCCTCTTGTGAGGCATGGCTGAGGAACCTTTTTGCCCTTTTGAAAAATACTCTTCTGCCTCAAGAACTTCTGTTCTTTGAAGATGCCTGATTTCAAGAGCCATCTTTTCGATTGATGATGCCATGATAGCTAACGCTGTAAAATATTCGGCATGTCGGTCTCGTTGTATAATTTGCGTTGAAGCAGGGGCTGGTTTGAGATCCAGTTTTTTGCAAACATATGCTTCAATTTCTGGTGGAATATTGGCAAAAGTACCGACTGCCCCTGAAAATTGACCGAAACTGATGTTTTCGACAGCGCGCTCAAATCTTTTTCTGTTGCGCTTCATTTCATCATACCAGACTGCCAGTTTCAGCCCAAAGGTAACAGGTTCTGCATGAATTCCGTGCGATCTTCCGACCATGACGGTATCCTTGTGTTCAAAGGCTCTTTTCTTAATTATGCTTAACAGGTTTTCGCAGTCTTTTATGATAATTTCCCCAGATTTTTTGAGAAGATATGCCATGCTTGTATCAAGAATGTCTGAAGATGTCAGCCCCATGTGGATATATCTCGAGTCAGGTCCGACATGTTCGGCAACATTTGTCAGAAAGGCTATTACGTCATGTTTGGTCTCAGCTTCTATTTCTTCTATTCTTTTAACGGAGAAACCAGCTTTTTCCTTTATGTTTTTAAAAGCTTTTGGGGGAATCATTTTGTTTTTCGCCATGGCTTCACAGGCTAAAATTTCAACTTTCAGCCATGTGTTATACTTGTTTTCATCGGTCCAGATATCGCCCATAATACTTCTTGTATATCGTTTTATCATTTGTTGCTCTGCTCCACTAATCAATCTGTATCCAGAGAGTTTTTCCGTCAAACTGGATGCGGTTTGCATTATTATAATCAATACTGTCCAAAAGAGCAAAAATCCGGTCCATATTATAAACAACAACTTTGCTTAATGGATATATCAGGTTAAGATCTACAGCTATTTTA
>JAYEFW010000347.1:0-1969 GCA_034658795.1 Thermodesulfobacteriota bacterium | reverse complement strand
TGGAAACAGGAAATATTGTAGAATATATCGACCACCAGAAAATTATGTGCGGCGTCATTCTTGAAGTCAAAAAACAGAAGCTTAGGATTCTTACTGAAAACAATCGGGAAATCAAGCTGTCGCCTGGTCGGCTATCACACAAATGCAAGACGCATCTTAACCTTTCAATGGGTAAATACAAGCTGGTCGAGGCATTAAAGGAAATAGCCGGCAAACGTAACGCTCTGATTAATCATATAGATATAAAAGAGTTATGGGAAATTCTGAATACAGAAAAAAAATGGATAGATCTTGCCACAATGACTGAATTCTGTTTCCCGGATGGTCCTACTTATGACCATGAATCCGCAGTTGTAAGGGCATTTTTTAAAAACAGATCATATTTTAAATTTAACCGCGACCGTTTTTTCCCTTATTCGGAAGAGCAGGTAGAACAGATTGCCTGCCAGCAGAAAGAAGCCGCCCGAAAAAATCGTATTATAGATGAGGGCTCTGCCTGGCTAAAAACAATGCTCGATATTGAAAAACCTTACTTACCTGATGATAAAATAGAATGCATGGATATTCTTAAATCCTGCTATCTCTTCCAAAAGGAAAGCCCGTACTACTCCCTTGGCAAAGAAATACTTAAAAAAGCAGGTATAGATAACATAGAAATAGTATTCCAGTTTCTTGTAAAGCTTGGTGTCTGGGATAAAAATGAAAACATTGAATTGCACAGATATGAACTCCCGACCGTCTTCTCTGACGAGGTCATGAAAAATGCAACAGACCTGGTCTCCAGGCATAAAGACCCTGCCGACTTTAAAGGCAGGCTGGACCTGACCGGCCTCTCCGCAATTACAATAGACGGACAATCAACTCTTGATTTTGATGATGCTATAACCATTGAAGACAAAGGTGATCATTATCGTCTTGGCGTTCATCTCGCTGATGTCGGCCATTTCATTAAAAAAGAAGATATTATAGACAAAGAGGCTGTTAATCGGGGAAGCTCCATTTATATGCCTGACCGGAAAATACCGATGCTGCCTTCATGCCTTGCAGAAAATCTATGCAGTCTGATAGCAGGGGAAGTACGTCCGGCTATAAGTATAATAATTAAATTAAGCAGATCGGCTGAAATAATCAATTACGAAATTGTTTCGAGCATGGTCAAGGTTAAGAGGCGACTAACCTATTATGATGTCAATACGATTGCCAATGAAGATTACGAAGTGCTTATCCTTCATGATATAGCAAAAAAGTTTCGAGAAAAAAGATTAAAGCAGGGCGCAATTCAAATATCTCTGCCCGACATCAACGTCTGGCTGGACAATGGCAAAGTAAATGTTACAAAAATAAACAGAGAAAGCTCTGGAAGGATGCTTGTTTCAGAAATAATGATCATGGCCAACTGGCTTATGGCGGAATTCCTTCTGAAACATGATATGCCGGCAATCTTCAGGTCTCAGGCTGAACCAAGGGAACGTCTCTATAAAGGAGAAGAAGGTACACTTTTTCAAAACTGGATGCAGCGAAAATTCTTGAGCCGTTTTATTTTGAGCCCTGAAGCAGAGAAACACTCAGGCCTTGGATTAAGCGCCTATGTTACCGCCACATCTCCGATACGTAAATGTTTTGACCTGATTACACAGCGTCAGTTGAGGGGAATTCTCGGGTTAGAAGAGCCCTACACAAAGGAAGAAATAGAAAGTTTAATACAGCGCCTTGAACAGCCCATGAGTTATGTATCAAAGCTACAGCACAGGCGTCACAGGTACTGGTTATTGAAATATCTTGAAAGAAAAATCAGAGAGGAACAAGAAGCTATCGTTCTCTCCAGGCGAAAAGAAAATTATCAGGTGCTGCTTACCGAATATATGATTGAATGTGACCTGCCTATATCCAGCGGTATTAACTTAAAGCCGCAGGACCTCATCCACGTTACAATACAACATGTAAATGCAAGGAAAAATGTTATTTCCGT
>JAYEFW010000346.1:2578-8873 GCA_034658795.1 Thermodesulfobacteriota bacterium | reverse complement strand
ATCAATTTATTATATTTTTCTTCGGATATAATTATTACACCCATTTTTTTTGCTTTTTCAATTTTGCTTGACCCAACCTTTTCCCCACAGATCAGATAATCAGTTTTGCTGCTTATCGAGGTTTGAACCACTGCGCCGAGCCTTCTCGCATCTTCCTGCATTTCTTCTCTGCTTCCGTAATCCATTTTGCCGGTAAATACAACATGTTTTCCGGCAATTGCGCTATCTATATTAATTTGTTCTTTTGCAAGTGGTGTCCTTTCGAGATTAAAACCAATTGAAAGCATGTGATATATTGTATCTTTAATTTTTTTTATGCCCTCTTCGACCGAACTGCTTGTAATTGGGCCAAAATTAGGTATTTTTTTAATGTCTTCCGCTTTTGCATCTATGAGTTCTTCAATCTTCATATGAGAAAGCAGTTTTTTGCTGTCTCCCTTTCCGAGATCAGATATTCCAAATGCCGATAGAAACCGCCAATCTTCAACCGGTTTGTTTTTACTTATATTAATGGCTGCTGCAAGATTTTTTGATTGACTGGGGCCAAAACCTATACTTTTAAAATCATTTTCACTCATAGCGTATATTTTTTCAAGGCAATCATAACCATTTTTAACAAGCTTCTGGATTGTTTTTATTCCAAACCAGTCCGCGTTGCCAAGAGTTTTAAACCAGTGGCTGATGCTTTGTTCTATTTGAGCTTTGCATGAACTATTATTGCATTTTAGAAAATCATTATTCCATTCGAGTTTTGTCCCGCATGAAGGACATTTTTCGGGTATTATAATTTCATCTGATTTTGCAATAACTTTTTCAAGCTTTGGAATTACTTCGCCGCTTCTAATAACTTCAATTTCCGCGCCGACGCCTATATGTTTTTTTTGTATAAGACCTGCGTGATGAGCTGTGACGTTCCGGATTGTAGCTCCTGAAAGATAAACAGGCCTGATTTTCAATACAGGGGTAATATTTCCCGTTCTTCCTACCTGCCATTTAATGCCCTCAACGGTAGTTATAGCTGTTTCACCCTTTGTTTTTATGGCTATTTGCCATCTGTAGTGGTGAGCTGTAGCTCCCATGTGGTTTTTTACATCTTCATTGGTAACCTCGGCAACCATTCCATCTATGGGGTAATCTGTTTTTGCTGTAAGATCTTTTGTGATTTGCTCTATGTTTTCCAAGAGTTCCCCAGCGTTGCCGGTCCATTTTGGAAGAACGGAATATGGTACAAAATGCACCATATTGTCTTGAAGGGCTTTTTTTGCAAATTCGTTTAAAGTATCAGAACTAATTATCCCGACAACCATATTTCTAGGGTGCTCAAACTCATTAGACAGGTGTTCTTCAAAATAGGACGTGACAATTACCAATTCACCAAGGCCAAGCCCTCTGCCTCCATCAGGAATTATGCCCTTGTTAAAAGAATTGCTGATATCGTATCCTGTTTCACCATTTCCTCTGGTAGCAAGCATTGCTCCGTCATCTCTTCCGGCAAGGCCGTCCAGTTTAGGCGTTACGCTGAACGAAATATCGACAATACCTATCTCATTAGCTGCTTTATCAACCCTGGTAATAAATTTTTCAAGACCATCCTTTGTGTATGTTTTTTCAGTTGAAAGCATCGGCACAGGATGTCTTACTTCTTTTTTGGTATCGAATTTTTCAGGCTCTACTGAAAGAAGAAAAGGGTGATATGGGGATAGTTCCCGCAACTTTTCTAAAAGCCTGTCGTATTCGAGATCGCCTACAAGCGGCTTTCCCTTTCTGTAAGCTTCATTATACTTTTTCAGAATTTCGGCTAAAGCTTCAATATTTTCCATTACTTTCAACAAATACAATGAAACGACAGTTATAGTTATTTTTTTAAAAAATTGTCATTCTACCGGACTAATAATATCAAACTCATTTTTATGCAACATTTTAGCCTTATGCAACAAAGAGGCTGCGGATATATTTCTAAAAAGCGTGTATTGTCGAATTGAATGCCGATGTCGAAACTGGAAATTTGAAATTAGGTAAAGCATCTACATCTTAGTATTTTTTCCAATTTCCAATTTCTATTTTCAAATTTTACTGCCAAAACACAAGATCAACAAAGTGTAAACTACTTTTGACTTGTCGTGAAGGATGCCGATATTTGCATTCATAGATTGAATGTGATAACTTTTAAACCGCTTACTACAACGGTACAATTTTATATTATACATCGAAAGACCACAACTTGCGATTTATAACTTTCCGAGGTATAAACAGGGAGTATTAATATGGAAGAAACTACGAATAAGGATCAAGATAGTCTGTTAAAATCCAATAATGAATCTGAAGCCATTAAACGTCCTCATGCTATTACAATTATATGTGCTTTGTATATTTTTAATGTATTAGGTATAATTCTTGCGCCTTTCAATGATAAAGCATGGTCCATCGGCTTTTGGTACCCACCATATTTGTGTTTTTCAGGAGTAATTATCTTGATCTGTATATACGGTTTCTGGGAAATGAAGAAATGGTCAATAATACTTTACCTGTCATTTATTGCCGTTAATCAGATTGTAATGCATACCATGGAGCTATGGACAACAGCCACGTTAATTATACCCGGTATAATTCTGCTGGTCGTTTTATCACAGTATCGTAAAATGACTTAAACTGAGTACCTCAGCCTGAAGCCCCGTCAAACCACAAGCGCCTGACGGCATGCTCCATCATTTTGTTCTGTGCCTTCATTTTCTTTTCTATAATATCCAAGAAATTCAGAGAGAGAAGCCATATTTATTCCTTTGTGGTGAAAAAAACATAATAAAAAAGCGCAATTTGTGATTTTCCGAGGTATATATCGGATGTTGAAGTTTTTTGTAAAATTTGTCTTGACAACTTTACTAATTTGGTTTTATATTTCTGCGTAATCTGCGGATAATTGCATATGTTAAATTCAAAGTCACCTATACCATTATATCATCAATTAGCGGATATAATAATTACAAAAATACGCTCTGGAGAATATCAGCCCGGCTCAAGGATTCCTTCTGAAAACAGGCTTGCAGCGACTTATGGCATCGGTCGGCCCACCGCCAGGCAGGCCACAGATTTGCTGGTTCGCAAACGCATGCTTGTAAGAAAGAGGGGTTCAGGAACTTTTGTAGGAGAAAGCCGGAAAGAGGTTGACCTTTTTTCTCTTGCAGGAACGATTTCGTCTTTCCACAAAAAGGGGATATCAATAACAACGCAGATTATAGAAGATATCCGTATAGAGACTGTTGAAAATGACTCTGAGAATCCTTTTTCAGGCCAGGAGGTTTATTTTTTTTCAAGACTCAGCAGGGTTGAGGATATGCCGGTTCTAATAGAGGATATTTATCTGCATGCGAGTTTATTTTCAGGTATAGAGCGATTTAATCTTCAGGGCCGGTCTCTTTCACAGATAGTCGAGGCGCAATATTATATGCGTCCGACGGGCGGGAAACAAAACTTTAGAATCGGGTATTTAACAGGGGAAAAAGCAAAAAACCTGGATATCACTTCAGGCATACCCATACTTGCGGTAAAACGGTTTCTACACTTTGAGCAGGCAAAAAACGCAATATATTCTGAACTTTTTTGTCGAACTGACCATTTTGTATTTTCACAGAGCCTGTTTAAAAAATAGGGATAGGAGGAATATCAGATGATTAATCGAGGCTACTATGACGGATTCGGGGGGGCTTTTCTTCCTGAAATCCTTGTCGCAACCTTTGATGATCTCGAAGATAAGTTTATTAAAGCAAAAAACGACCCTTCCTTCTGGAAGGAATATACTGATATTATGTCAACATATTCCTGCAGGCCGACTCCTGTTACTTTTGCCGAAAACCTTACAAATCACTTTAATGGCGCACGTATCTATATAAAGCGTGAGGATCTAAATCATACAGGCGCTCATAAGGCAAATAACGTTATGGGGCAGGGGCTTCTGGTAAAGAGAATGGGAAAGACCAGGGTCATTGCAGAGACTGGTGCGGGTCAGCATGGCGTGGCAACTGCAACAATGGCTGCGAAATTCGGATTTAAATGTACCATATATATGGGAGAAGTTGATGTTCAGCGGCAGCGTCCCAATGTTTTCTGGATGGATAGACTTGGCGCTGAGGTGATACCGGTTCGAGAAGGAACCCGGATATTGAAGGATGCCATAAATGAAGCTTTCCGCGACTGGGTAAGCAATATGGATACGACTCATTATGTTCTGGGCACTGCCTGCGGGCCGCATCCTTTTCCTGAGATGGTTTCTTATTTTCAGTCAATTATTGGAAAAGAAGCGCGAAAACAGATATTGGAAAAAGAGGGCAGACTCCCCTCCCGCATTTATGCCTGCGTGGGAGGCGGCTCTAATGCATTGGGTATATTCAAAGGTTTTTTGGATGATCCTGTAGAGCTGGTAGGGGTTGAGGCCGGAGGGCGCGGGCTTGATTCCGGCCGGCACGCAGCCCGGCTCTCCTCTAAAGATGCGAGCATAGGAGTTGCCCAGGGATATAAGACATATTTTCTTCAGGACAGCGACGGACAGATGAAAGAGACGCACAGTGTGGCAGCAGGCCTGGATTATGTGGGAGTTTCGCCCATTCTGGCATATCTTAAGGAATCCGGCAGGGTAAGATTTGAATCAGCTACCGACCGTGAAGTGGTTGATGCAATGTCACTGACTATTAAAAAGGAAGGGCTGATACCTGCTCTGGAGTCAGCGCACGCATTTGTTCAGGCATTCAAGGAAGCGCCAAAACTGTCCAAAGACGATATTATACTGATCAACCAGTCCGGAAGAGGAGACAAGGACATATTTACAGTTGCGGATGCCTTTGATGACCCGAGATGGAAGGAGTTTATCAAGAAAAAAGCGGAGGAGTATAATGCTTGAGTCATACCTTAAAAGCCGGCTTATAGAAAAGAAAATACTGCTGATGACCCATATTGTTCTCGGATACCCCTCATTTGAGAAGTGTTTTAAAATAATAGAGACAATGGTTGATGCGGGTGTTGATTTGATGGAGCTGCAGATACCTTTTTCCGAACCCGTTGCAGACGGCCCGGTAATACTTCATGCAAATCAGAAATCCCTGGCAGAGGGCAGTACAGTAAAAAAATGTCTGGATTTTGCCCAAAATGTTACACAATCATTTGATATCCCATTTCTTTTTATGAGCTATTATAATATACTTTTTAAATACGGGATTGACAGATTTGCTGTTTCAATGGCCGAAAGAAATATGAAAGGCGCCATTGTACCGGATCTTCCACCGGAAGAGGGGCAGGATTATCTTGATGCAATGAAAAAATATAATCTTGATCCAATCTTTATTTTTTCTCCTACAACTCCGGATGAACGCATGAATTACCTTGCATCTTTTGGGCGGGGTTTTATTTACTGCGTGGCAAGAAAAGGAGTAACAGGTCTGGATACAAATTTTTCCGGGCATTTAGATAAATATCTTGAAAGATGTCGCAAAGCAACTCATCTTCCGTTAGCTCTTGGTTTTGGAGTAAAAGATAAAAATGACATAGACTTTTTAAAAGGAAAAACAGATATTGCGGTAATTGGCACACAGACCATAAGGCTGGTTGAGAAAGAGGGAGTCGGAGCTGTTGGTGAATTTATAGAGAGCCTCAGGTAAAGAGAGACCTTGGTCTCAAAGATTGGAAATGGTCAACAAATGGAAAAGATTGGTATAGCTTTAGGCGCTGGTGGCGCCAGAGGATTGGCTCATATTTTGATGCTGGAAACCTTAGACGAGCTGGGACTTAAGCTGGCCTACGTCAGTGGTACCAGCGTTGGTGCAATTGCAGGTTTACTTTACTGTTCGGGTATGACAGGCAAAGAATTGCGAGAATCATTCAGTGAGTTAACAGTTTCGCAGCGCAATAGTGTAAAAAATCTTTTTAACTTTAAATGGCTCAATTTCATTGCACCGCAGTTTGAGGGGGCTGGTTTAATAAAATCTGAAAATTTTATCAAATTTTTGTTTGAGTCAATTACTGCACGAACCTTTGAGGAGCTTGATATTCCTTTGTTGGTTGTAACGTCAAATTTTTGGACACGTGAAGAGGTGGTCTTTAAAAGCGGTGACCTGGTTTCCGCTATACAGGCCAGTATATCTCTGCCCGGAATCTTTGCACCGGTATTGATAGATGGCAAGATCTTAATAGATGGCGGAGCTGTAAATCCCGTGCCTTTTGATATATTACCAAACGATTGTGATCTAACGATTGCGATCGATGTTATTGGGCACAGGACAGCAGGCCCGGACCTTATGCCTTCCCTGAC
>JAYEFW010000346.1:0-2478 GCA_034658795.1 Thermodesulfobacteriota bacterium | reverse complement strand
TCTTAATAGATGGCGGAGCTGTAAATCCCGTGCCTTTTGATATATTACCAAACGATTGTGATCTAACGATTGCGATCGATGTTATTGGGCACAGGACAGCAGGCCCGGACCTTATGCCTTCCCTGACAGAGGCTGTTTTTAACACTTTTCAAATAATGGAGAAAAGTATAACTAGGCAGAAACTGCGTGTTGTCTGTCCTGATATCTATATAGACCCTTATATTTCGGATGTTCGTGTTCTGGAATTTCACAAGGCAGAGCATGTATTCAGGCAGGCGCAACCTGCCAAAGATCGGTTGAAACGCGAGCTTGAAAAGAGGCTGAATAGAGTCGTCGCAACAACCTAAGAGAGGATGGAAACGTCAAAGTAGATTCCAACTTAGTCAATTAGAAGTATTTTCAATAAGCCTAAATGCGAATGTCGAAATCCGAAACAATATCAAAATCCGAATATCAAATAACCAAAACTTTACCACGCTCCAGCGTGGTTGAGCGATATTTATCAAGGTCCTTGAAAATATCATTTGTTTTGAATTTAGGATTTGGAACATTCGTATTTGTTTCGAATTTCGTGCTTTGAATTTCGAATTTAAAAAAAAGATTAACCAAGAAACTTTGCTATTTCAAGAACTTGTCTACGAAAATGACGTTGCCCTATCCCTGCCTAAGGGAGGAGGTGAAATCAGGTTTGCCAGTATCAAAATTTATACAAGAAAAGCTTCCTGTGCTTTTGAGAAGATATGAAATTTCATACTGTAAAGAGGCTGATTGTATTGAATATTTTATCACAGACAAGAGCACCCACGAACAAATTTCGTATGCCCTGGTATTGTCTTTAAACAGATTTTCCAAACAAATTAATGTGGGAAGGTTTTGTCCTGAACTCTATAAACAGCCTAATTGCAAATATCTTTCGGCAGTTTGTTTTTATCTGCTGATAAACCATTTCGCAAAAATTTATCATCTATCTGAAGGATATGGTATTTATCTTGAGACAAAGCCCGCAACCTATAAAAAGTTCTTTTCAATGCTCAAAGATTTTAACTTGAAAGTAAAAAGAATTATACTTTGTAATACTGCCGAGGTTTGTGATGTATATCATCAAGATAATATTGATACTTCGATGGTTGTAAAGGTGGATAGGCTGAAGGTGGAAGGTGTTTAAAATATTTTCCTAAAGTTTTTCTTTAATTCACACCTGGAAACTGCTTTTAGGAAGGACTTTACTTTGCCAAGGTCTTTTTGGCCTGGGGCTGACTCTACACCTGAACTGACGTCCACAGCATCCGGCATGCTGACCGATACGGCATTAGAAATATTCTCGGGCGCCAGACCACCGGCCAGGATCAGGGGATATTTACAGCCAAAGCTTTTAACTTTTTCCCAGTCCCATTCTATTGCATTGCCTCCCGGCAGAACTCCCCTGCCGCATTCCACTAAAAATGCGGATGCTTCGTAATTTTCTGCTTCTTCAATAGTCGGCTTTCCTTCTGCAAACAAAGCCTTTATTACAAGAAGATTTTCTTTTTGAAGTCTGCTGACAAGCCCAGGGGATTCCCGGCCATGCAACTGGACTGCATTAAGGCCACAGAATTCAACCTTATGCATTATATTTGAAAAACTCTCATTAACAAATACTCCTACGGTTTTTACTTCTGAAGGTAAGGCCATAGAAATTTCTTTTGCCTGAATTTCAGACAAATGCCTTGGACTTTTTGGGAAGAAAACACAGCCGATTGCATTTGCCCCGAGATCAGCACATCCAAGAGCTTCCTCAACACTGGTCAGACCACACACCTTAACCTGGGGACAGTTATTATTCATCCAACCCCCTGAGAGCTCTTAGAAATGCCCGGCAATTCTCGGCTCTCACAAGACTTTCTCCGATAAGAAAATTCCATATACCTGCCTGCTGATTTTTAACAATATCATCTTTGTTTTGTATTCCACTGGCGGCAACAGCTATTTGATATGGCTCAAGAAGCGATACCAGTCTGATAGCTGTATCAATATCGGTTTCAAAAGAACTTAAGTTCCGATTGTTAATCCCGATCAGCCTGGCCTTTGCCCGCGTTGCTGCTTCAAGATCTTTTTCTGAGTGTATTTCCACAAGAGCATCAAGTTTGAGTTCGTTGCAAAGCTTTAGATAATCATGTAATTGTTCCTGCGAAAGAATACGGGCTATAAGAAGCACTGCATCTGCTCCAATGGCTGAAGATTCATATATCTGATATGAAGAGATTAAAAAATCTTTTCGAAGCACAGGCAGAGTTGATGCGTTACGAGCTTTTTTCAGGTCATCTAAACTGCCTTTAAAATAAGGCTGATCCGTAAGCACGGATATAGCGGCCGCTCCTCCCTTTTCATATTCCTGAGCATATGCTGCCGGATTCAGGTTTAGACAAATGGCGCCCTTAGAGGGAGATGCACGTTTTATTTCCGCAATGATATTAACTCCTGAAAGACCTGGTTTCTCAA
>JAYEFW010000345.1:0-1997 GCA_034658795.1 Thermodesulfobacteriota bacterium | reverse complement strand
ATGAAACAGGCTCAAAAGCTTCAGGCCAAGATGCTTAGAATGCAGGAAGAGCTGGCGGATAAAACCGTTGAAGCAACTGCCGGCGGCGGTATGATTAAGGCCGTAGCAAATGGCAAGCAGCAGATATTATCAATCCAGATAGAAAAGGAAGTCGTTGATCCTGATGATGTTGAAATGCTTCAGGATCTGATACTTGCAGCAGTAAATGACGCTCTTGCAAAATCACAGGAAATGGTTTCAGGAGAGATGGGCAAACTTACCGGCGGTCTTCAAATACCTGGAATGTAATTCAATATCGCCCTAATCAGGGCGATCACAAGGATCGCCCCTACCGGACATCTAATTATTATGAGTCACTATCCATTATCAATCATGAATCTGGTTAAAAATATCTCCCGGCTTCCGGGGATAGGAGAAAAGACTGCCGAACGCCTCACTATGCATATAATTCGTTCTCCGCTAAAAGAGGTTGAACAGCTTTCCCTGAGTATCCTGGAAACCAGAAAAAAAATAGGATCATGTTCCATCTGTTTTGGCCTGAGCGATAGCGATATTTGCAATATCTGCGGCGACAGGACAAGAAACAGCTCATTATTGTGTGTGGTGGAACAGCCCGCCGATATGGTGGCTATCGAAAAGTCAGGGGCTTTTAAAGGAATTTATCACATTCTTCAGGGCGCTATGTCTCCGATGGACGGCATAGGGCCTGACGATATAAGGCTCAAGGAGCTTCTATCAAGAATAAAAGATAATAATGTAAAAGAGATTGTTCTTGCGACAAGCACCACGGTTGAAGGCGAAGCCACTGCCTTGTATATTGCTCAGCGTTTAGAAAACTATCCGGTTAAAACAACTCGTATTGCTTCAGGAATACCAATAGGTGGTGATCTGAAATACATTGACCAGATTACCATAAAAAGAGCTATGGAAACACGACATGCCATTTAATACAATAAAACCTTCAGATATATTTGTTTGCAAAAAATGCGGTGACTGCTGCAAAGGATTTGGAGGAACCTATGTGACTGCAAATGATATTGAAAAAATTGCAGCTTATATAAATACAGATCCAAAGAAATTTGTTTCAGACTACTGCCTTAAATCAGGGAGTAAGCTGGTGCTTGCACAGGGCGCTGACGGTTACTGTATCTTCTGGGATGATCTTTGCACCATACATCCGGTTAAGCCACGCATGTGCAGGGCATGGCCGTTTATAGAAAGCGTGCTGACAGATATAAGTAACTGGCGTATCATGGCTAATTCATGCCGGGGCATTAAAACAGATGTGCCTGATAATCTAGTGCAGGAATGTATCAGGTCGGTTCGCGAACATAATTCTCTTACCTAAAACAATAGTAACGGTTCACAGTTTACGGTTTACGGTTGATCAAAACATAAAACTGTTAACTGTAAACCGACAACCGTAAACTGTTACATAATAATTGCCATGATAGGAATATTTGACTCAGGGATAGGCGGGTTAACGGTTGTAAAAGCAATAATGGAGAATCTCTTTGGTTATGATATCATATACTTCGGAGATACTGCCCGCACACCATACGGAACCAAAAGTTCTGAAACAGTTAAGAAATACGCTCTTGAAAACACCGAGTTTCTTTTAAGCAAGGGCGCAAAAATAATTGTAATAGCATGCAATACTGCTTCAAGTGTTGCCACGGAAAGTGTGGCTGAAAATTTCGATATTCCGATATTTGAAGTTATTACGCCGGCAGTTGAACTTTCAATCAATACTTCTCATAAACCATGTATTGGAATCATTGGAACCAGGGCAACAGTCAAAAGCGGTATATATGAAAAAAAAATAAAGAAAATGAATCCGCATGCAAGGGTTTACTCAAAAGCCTGCCCACTCCTTGTGCCTTTGGTTGAAGAAGGCTGGCTTAACAAACCTGAAACAAAGATGATTGTTAAAAAATATCTGCATCCATTGAAAGTCAGACAGATAGACACGCTTATTCTTGGCTGTACTCATTATC
>JAYEFW010000344.1:0-2004 GCA_034658795.1 Thermodesulfobacteriota bacterium | reverse complement strand
GGCCAAAGCAACAATGGCGGTTAAGGTTTTCTCAAAGGCAGCGATAACGCTTGATGAAAACCTTGTTGAGGTTATTGGCGTTCATGAATTACATCCTGAATGGGGTTAGGAACGTGGACGAAATAACTTCCCCAAGTAGGCGCATAGATTTGGGTCAAATTTGTTTGATCTCAAATCACAAAAGTTGATGGAATAGCAGGCTATTTTGATATTTTTGTGATTTGAGATCGGGCTAAGGTGGCCTGAAGCTATGATGCATAGTTGGGGAAGTTATTTCGTCCACGTTCCTTATATAGATCCTGCGAAAAAGTGATCTTGTTATAGACACTGACTATGAAATTCTCGTGAAGCAATTGTTACAATTGTGTTAAAAATGTCGCCTTCCTGTAATTATCCGGCTTGAAGACTTGAAAACCTGCCTGTTGTGGTATATGCAAAGAAAACCTGCCCGGCTTGTCTATTGCTTGGGCGGTAAAGAAGAGAAACCGGAAAGCTAAACTTTTTATCTGGAGGCACAATCTTTCTTGTGGCCGATATTCAATTCAAGTGGAAGCACCTATACGCTCGCGACGAAGCAAAGAGACGTATAGAACCGTCTATTGCCGAGACCGCAGAATCCTTTGGTCTCAGGTTTCAATGGAATGAAAATGTTTGTGACTTTGAAGGACCGGCAAGGGGTCATATCGTTGTAAAGGACGACACTGTTGAAATGGCGGCAAATTTGGGATTTGCAGCCAGACTGCTTAAATCAACGATAGAAAGGACGATAAGAGAAGAAATAGATCGCGCCCTCGCCTAAGGGATATAGGCCAGCCCATTGTCTATTTTTTCCTTTACCCTCCGGCTTACAAGGATAGAAAGAAATGTCCTTATTCGTGCATGCTCTTGTAATGCCATCAACTCATTTTCGTAAAAGGGTCTTACGGAGTCCTCGGCAATTCCTAAATCGCCCGCCAGCATATCAATTGCTGATGAGTGTTGTCGCTTTTCTGCTTCAGTGCGATACAATATTGTAACCAACGACCATACCTCCAAGAATCAAGTACTGCCGCGCCTATCCCTATTGCAAGGCCGGTCAAAACTGTTCCCTTTAATGCATTATCTAAAAGTCCCATTTTGTACCTCTCCTTTACTTTACTGCATTTATCCGGACCTATGGCTCGCTATCACTGCCCCATCGGGCGTAGTCGAATGACCAAATGCTTTTATTTATATCATGGCCCTTACAAGGGCCAGCCCGGCATTTTCAATGGCCTTTTCCACAAGGGCTCCGAACAGAAACTTTCCGATCACTTGCCCTACTTTTGAAGCTGATTCATGAATGTACCGGTCGTGGGAGACGACCTTTGAACTGTCAAAAAGCCCCTCATTTTCAAGAGTGCTCAAAACAACATCAGAGCTAATGGTTTTCGGACAATAATGGACCACAACGCTGCCAGTGGTGGTGTTAACATCGGCTGAATCTACACCTCTTAACTGCTTTATAAGCCCTTGAACGTGCTTTGCCGATGCCCTGTTTGCCCTTACCAGCGGTATCCTCACTCTCAATCTGCCTGGGACGTTATGTATGTAATAGTCCATGTTTATCCTCACTTGTTAAGAGTTTTGATATCTCCTATAGACTGTCACATGTTAAATTGCACAAGGCTAGAGGGAGAAGGCTGTATTGTAATACGCCGACGACCGATAACGCAGTGAAATTTAATATGTGACAGTCTATATCTCCTATTATCCGTCATTACACACACAATTGAATCTAACATTTTATCTCACGCCAATGTTAGAGCTTTGTTAAAGTAGCATTAAATTTCTGTTACATTCAAAAATTGTATGGATATACCTAAATATGCTCTTTGATGACATGAAATGACATAACAGCTTCGGTAACTTTGCTTTTTCCAGTGTAAAAGAAAATACCAAGCCACAAAACCTGAAAGAAAATAATTATGGCCGGATGCCAAAGCTCGGTCAGACCCTGGATTATATCGCAGTTTATCGCCACGG
>JAYEFW010000343.1:3587-8948 GCA_034658795.1 Thermodesulfobacteriota bacterium | reverse complement strand
AATGTTTGAAGCAATTATGAGCAAAAATGATTCCTCTTTTCTGCAGGAAAAATATAAAAAAGTTCTTCAAAAAATTATGGAGCTTATTGATAGCCAAATAGAAGATGAAAAAGATAAAAGATTCCTTGAAGCACTTATTAAAATAAAGTTTTTACACGAAACACGAGATGAAATGATGATTCCCTCTCGTGTAGAAAAACGCCTGCTTAAGATCTATCTTGATCGAACCCTTATTGATGACCCATTTCTCTGTGAAAAAGCTATTCGTAATAATAGAGTTAGTAAGGCTCTTTGCTCAGAGGTTTTTAAAAAAGCTATAAATCAAGTGGATAATACTGTTATTTTAAATTCTCCGTCAACTCTTGCGGGAATTAAAGAATTTATTGAGCATGTTGAAATCAAAAGATTATTATCTCTGTCCGTTGAAAAATCTCTTTGGGAATCAGATGAATCAAAAGCTTATAAAGAAGTTGATTTTCATGAACTGTTCAATCGTCAAATGATCGGAAATGGTGTTAAACCTCTGCTGAATTTCCTTGGCATTGAGGGTAAGGATGACCAAACAAAAAAAATTTTGTGGCTCGCTGATGAATCAGGGGAAATTATAGTGGACCTTGCAATAATTAAATATCTTACAAAGCTGGGGCATAAGGTTATTATTGCTTTTAAAGATGGGCCTCTTTATACCAAAGTTGACTTCCTCGATACCCAGGAAGATGAGATTTTAAGCAAACAGCTCGAAGGGGCATTTTTTATTGAAGAAAAGAATATAGGGAAAAACGAACTTGTCGGAATTTTAAGAAGCGATAAAAATATAATAGTTATATCAGACGAAACACGTGAAAATTTTAATCTTCTTCTTACTTCAAAAGTTTTCTCAAGAATTTTCAGAGAGGTAGATGGAATAATTTCAAGAGGCCATGATCAGAAACGGAGAATTTTTGAAAATCATTTTCAATTTACCAGGGATATATTCAATCTCTCAAGAGGTCCGGATGGTTCGATTCTAATTTCCTATAAACCAAAGCATCCATTTGTAATTAAGTTTTCACATAGCGATCTTGAGAAAAAAGCAAAGATAATTATCGACCAGATGGAAAAGGCAAAAAAAAATGGGGGGACAGTCATTTTTTACAGCGGCATTATAGGTTCCATCCCCGGGAAAATACAGATAGCAAAAAAAATCATGTCTGTTTTTATTGATTTTCTCAAAGATCAGTTTGCAATGACATTTATAATCAATCCTTCTGAATACTTTGAAATTGGAATGGATGCGGATGATTTGATGTATATGTGGGAAATTGTCCAAAGGAGCGGCTATATAGACATATGGCGCTTTCAAAGCTACGATGATATAGTTAACGCATTTCAGGCTATGGATAAAAAAGTTCCGCCTGAGTGGGTAGGCAAGGATGCAACTTATAGTACAGGATGTACAAAAGAGATGAGAATTGCTCTTGATGTTCAGAAAAAACATCCTGAAATGCAGATCATAGGTCCTTCTGTTGAAAAATTTATGAGACGAAATGAATACGGCATAGGAAAGATGTATGATCAAAGGTTGATGGTGTCGTAAAAAGTCCCATCTATAGTTAACCCCATAACTTTTTACGAAAAGGAAATCGCAACACATTGGAAGTCGATTTATTCTTTAAAGCAGCCTTAATATTTTTTCTACTTATCTTTTCCGGTCTTTTTTCAGGTTCGGAAACAGCTCTGTTTTCCTTAACTCTCTTGCAGCGCGAACGTCTTAGAAAAAGCGGGAACAAAAGAGCAGCGCTCATAGATAAGCTTCTTCTTCGCCCGAGAAGACTCATAGTAACAATACTGATGGGCAATGATATGGTCAATATCACGGCATCGGTTATTGCCACTTATTTTTTTGTATCTCTCTTTGGAGAACACGGCAAATGGTTTACCATTGCAATAATGACACCCTTGACGCTGATATTGGCCGAGGTTATCCCCAAAACCATAGGTGTGACTCATAATGAAAAAATTGCCCCTCTCATATCCGGACCTCTCAATACATTTGCAAAATTAATTTCACCTTTTCGCTGGATTTTTATCAAGCTCACGGATTGTTTCATAAAATTATCAGGCATAGAAAAACATGAGTCTTTACCCACTATAATGGAAGATGATTTCCGTGATATGGTGGATTTAAGTTACAAAGATGGTGAACTGAAAATTATTGAAAGAGACCTTATCCACAAGGTTTTCGAGTTTAGTGATACCCATGTATCTAAAGTCATGACCCCAAAAGAAAACATGTTCTGTCTTCCCCATGACATGGATACAGAATCAATAATTAAGTTTGTGAAAAAAAATCATTATTCAAGGATTCCCGTTTTCAAAGAAAATATTAATAATATCATAGGAATCCTTTATGCAAAGGATCTGTTAAAAGTTGTAACTAAAAAATATATGGGTAAGGCTGAACTTCTGCCGGACATATGCAAAAGACCATACTTCATCTTGGAAAATATGAAAGTTGATGAGGTCTTTTACTCCATGAAGCAACAACGCACACATATAGCCATATGTTTAACTGAACAAGGGAAGGTTTCCGGACTCATCACATTAGAAGATCTTCTGGAAGAGCTTTTTGGTGAAATATATGATGAACATGATATAGTAGATGTGTCATGATTAGCTTGAATATTTTTATAATATTTCTTTGCATATTGTTCCAGGGCTTCTTTTCTGGCTCTGAGCTGATGCTGATATCTTCAGACAAGCTCAAGCTCAGAAGAAAGGCTGCCAAGGGCTCCCGGGGAGCCAGGCTGGCATTGAAAATGATCAATAATCCACGCTGGTTCCTGGCAACAACCAGCACAGGAACAAACATGTTCGTAATAACCGCCTCTGTTGTTGCGGCAGTGTTGTTTGAGGGCATTTTCGGAAAACATGGAGAGATATTGACAATTGTTATTATCTCTCCTTTCTTATTGACGTTTGGAGAAATCATCCCAAGAACAATATTTCAGCAGAATGCAACTATAATTGCGCCAAAAATTTCGTATTTACTTTTTTTAGCATCCCGCATTATTTCACCTGTTACTTACCTTTTTTTCTGGGCAAGCGAAAGCTTTTACAGACGTATTGGAAAAGAAAACATTAAAAAGCTTCCATATATAACTAAAAAAGAACTCGCAATGCTGCTAAGTATTCCAGGCGAAGGAAGTGATCTAAAAAGAAAAGAAAAAAAACTTATTCACAGGGTTTTTCATCTTTCAGAATCTAAAGTTTCAGATATCATGGTTCCTCTCGTCAATGTGACCGCAATAACAGATACAGCAGATGTAAGTGATGCAACAAAAATTCTCAGCAGGACCGGATATTCAAGGTTGCCTGTTTTTAAAAACCGGATAGACAACCTTACAGGCATTATACATGTTCTTGACCTTCTCCATGCATATGACAGCAAAGCAAAAATTGAACAATTTATAAGAAAGGTGCCTATTATACCCGAGCTTAAAAGGATTGATGACCTTCTTATTTCTTTTCAAAAATCGCACAATTCAATTGCTATTGTTGTTGACGAATATGGCGGCTCAGTGGGAATTATTACCATTGAAGATATACTCGAAGAAGTAGTTGGTGATATCCGCGATGAATATGACAAAGAAATAAGCAAAATCATAAAGCTTAATGACAATAAATTTCTAATTAATGCAAGGATGGAAATAAAAGATATAAACGAACAACTGAAAATAAATCTGCCAAAAGAAGACTATGAAACAATTGGAGGTTTTCTGCTCAAACACATGGGCAAAATTCCTCAAAAAGGTGATAAGTTCATATATAAAAACATTAAATTTACTATAATATTATCCAGCAAAAAATCCATCCATGAAATAGTTATAGAGCAGGGATCAGGGGTCGGGGATTAAATTTACTCCTTTACACGCTCCACATATTCACCGGTTCTGGTATCGATTTTAACAAGTTCATCCTTCTCAACAAAAGGCGGCACATGAACAACATAATCGGTCTCAAGTGTTGCAGGTTTTGTGCCGCCTGAGGCTGTGTCACCCTTAACCCAGGGATCAGTTTCGACAATCCTGAGATTAACAAAATTCGGCAATGAAATTCCTATTGCTCTGCCGTCAAAAAAAAGAACATTGCAAACAGTATTTTCCTTTAAAAATTTAAGGAGCTCACCGACCTGGTCTTCAGAGAGAAATTCCTGGTCATAAGTTGATGTGTTCATAAAGCAGTAATTGTTGCCGTCTGAATATAAATATTCCATCTCCTGTTCTTCCAGGTTTGGCTCTTTGAACTTTTCGCTTGCTCTAAATGTTTGATCAACTATAACACCTGAAAGCATATTCTTTAGCTTGCATTTGTAAAAAGACTTGCCTTTCCCGGGTTTAACAAAGTTAAACTGCACAATAATATATGGTTCACCATTAATCTCAATTTTAAGACCTTTTCTCAGGTCACCGCTTTCATACATGTATTAAAATTCCTCCTCTAAGTAATACTCAGCCACAAAGACACTAAGATTATAAGTAAGCGTTCACGGAACATTGAAATTAGAAATTGGAAATTTGGCCTTCGTGCCTTAGTGGCTAAACTGTTATAATGATATTTATTCAACAAAACAGCTTTTCAGCTCTGCGCACTTCTTCAACAAAGCGCTTTACCTTTTCAAGATCTTTTTGAAACCTTATGGGCCTCCCTTTAAAATCTAAAGAATTGGTCCCTGTGCAACTGTCCACGCCGGCAGGACAAACACGCATTATACCATCGAACACATTATCCGGCGCCATGCCTCCTGCAAGAATAACGGGTATACTGCTTGATTCGACCAGATCAGCAGCCACATCCCAATCACATGTCCTGCCGGTTATACCAACAAAACCTTCTACAGGCTGGTTTTTCAAGCCGGAACCAGATGATTGCACAAGCAATGTATCGGTTAAAAAATAATCACTTACCGGCTCGAACATCCGTGCAAATTCAATTGATGCAACCTGATTTTTCATTCCGGGCTGAATTATCGGGATAGAACGCATCAGCTTGATTTCAGGAAACTTTTCTTTAATATTTTGCTGTAAAAAGATCAAATCTTCACAGTTCCCATATATACTGTAAAGGCTTGCTATGTCTTCGCAAAAATGAAGTATATCCGGCCTGTAATAATCCAGTGCTCGAAAGATATTATTCTGCTCACTGAAAAGCATGATCAGGCTGCTCTTCGAGCCTGTAGAATCTATAAAGTTTATTGTCTCTTTAATAATCGGAATCCGCCATTCTCTTTCGGAAACAATGACACTACCGATATGATCCACCCCAAGTTCGATGAGTTTTTCAGCTTCAGATGCAGTTTGAACTTCATATATCTGGATGATA
>JAYEFW010000343.1:1980-3487 GCA_034658795.1 Thermodesulfobacteriota bacterium | reverse complement strand
TCATGATAATTATAATAGATTTCGGCTCACAATATAATCAGTTGATAGCTCGCCGTGTTCGCGAATGTCATATATACTGTCAAATATTATCACCAGATACTGATATTGATTATGTAAGATCTCTTAAACCTGAAGGCATAATACTATCGGGAGGACCGGCAAGCATTTACGAAAAACAGAGTCCTAAAATCGACAAAGCGATTTTTGATCTTGGCATACCTGTGCTTGGAATATGTTATGGAATGCAGTTTATGATACATTCTTTGGGCGGAACTGTAAAAAAGGCAAAAAAACGCGAATATGGCTTTGCTGAACTTAAAATTAAAACTCAAAAAGATCTATTCAAACATGTAGATAAAACAACAAAATGCTGGATGAGTCACGGTGATTCAACAGTTAAGCTGCCCGCGGGATTTAAGATAACGGCTTCTACAGAAAATACAGAAATAGCGGCAACTGTTAATAAAAATAAAAAATATTATGGAGTCCAGTTCCATCCTGAAGTTCAACACACACAAAAGGGTCAGACTATTCTTCGCAATTTTCTTTTTGATATATGCGGCTGTAAGCGCTCATGGACCATGAAATCATTTGCCAGGGATTCGATATTACAAATTAAAGAAACGATAAAGTCAGAAAAAGTTATTCTTGGTTTAAGCGGTGGGGTAGATTCCTGTGTAACTGCCTTGCTTATACACAAGGCTATAGGAAAAAATCTTACCTGTATATTTGTTGACAACGGTCTTCTTAGAAAGAATGAAGCAGATAAACTGAAAAAAAGTCTTAAACAACATCTTAAAATCAACATCAGGTTTATTAATGCAAAAAGCAAGTTTTTAAAAGCATTGGCTGATATAACTGATCCTGAAAAAAAGCGAAAAATAATCGGCAGAATATTTATGGATGTATTTGAAGCTGAAGCCCATAAAATAAAGGATGTTGACTACTTAGCCCAGGGAACGCTTTACCCTGATGTTATTGAGTCCGTATCTGCTTTTGGCGGGCCATCATCTATTATAAAATCTCATCACAATGTAGGCGGTCTGCCAAAAAAAATGAAACTAAAACTTATTGAGCCATTAAAATACCTTTTTAAGGATGAGGTCCGTCTGCTAGGCAAAGAATTAGGACTTCACGAAGAATTTATCTGGAGGCAACCATTTCCAGGCCCTGGTCTTGCTATTAGAATAATTGGAGAAGTAACAGGCCGGCGACTTTTAATATTAAGAGAAATAGATGCTATCTTACTTGAAGAAATAAAAAATTATGGCTATTATAAAAAATTATGGCAGTCATTTGCCGTTCTTCTGCCTGTAAAAAGTGTGGGCATAATGGGCGACAAGCGAACATACGAAAACATTGCAGCTATCCGCGCAGTTACCAGCAAGGATGCAATGACAGCAGACTGGGCAAGATTACCTCATAACCTTCTTGGAAATATCTCAAACAGAATTATAAATGAAGTCAAAGGAGTAAACAGGGTTGTCTATGACATCAGTTCAAAGCC
>JAYEFW010000343.1:0-1880 GCA_034658795.1 Thermodesulfobacteriota bacterium | reverse complement strand
TGAAATTAAGGAGTATATAATGGAAGAAAAGGATACATCAAATTTTAAGATCGGTATTGATGATGAAAGCCAGGATCGCCGGTTCCAGGAGGAAATGGAAAATACACGTATAGAAAAACTAAGTAATAGAATCACTTTTATTTCAGTTTTAATACCATGTCTTGTAGGTATTATAATTTTTTTAGCGTATCTTGATATAAAAAATAGAGTAGCAACGGTTCACGATACCGGAACCACGGATGTTAAGAATCTTTCAAAGGATCTGGAAGAAAAATTATCCGACTTAACCTCAAAATATAAACAACTCGAGGATTCGTTTTCCAAAATCGAAAATCATACTTCTTCCTTACAGACAAAATTAGACGAAGCAACAACCGCAATAAAATACATAAGGTCTGCTAGAAAAACCGATAATAAAGGGTTTAACAATTCAATATCTGAAATCGAAAAAAAATCTGCATCCATCAGCAATAACCTGAAAAATGTTTCATCTGAACTAAAGACCTTTGATACTAAATTTAATAAGAAACTGGCGAACCTGTCTAAAACTGCGGATAAAATATCTATTGACCTAAATAAACTAAAATCTGATATTTCAAAGCTGTCGGCAGTGACAGTAGACAAAAAAACACTTGATTCCGCACTTAAAAATGAACAACAACTTTATGATCGGAAACTGAATCAATTAGAAAAAAATATTGAAAAGAAAATTATCTCCACACCGGCAACTCAGGTACAACCAAAAACCACAACTGAAAGCACAATCATAGAACCTGGAGAAATTATAGAACAGGATATCAATCAGTGATCAGGGATTAGGGATTGGATAAAATCTTCTCTATTCTTTCAATATCGTCGGGAAGATCTACTTCAGGTGAATCATAAGGAGTTACAACCACCATGATTTTATGACCATGCTCAATTGCCCTGAGCTGTTCTAATTTCTCTATGACTTCCAGCTTTCCATCTGGAAGTTTTCTGAATACCTCTAAAAATTGTCTACTATAAGCATAAATACCTAAATGCTTATAAATATCATAGCCGGTTGATGAATCACGACAAAAAGGTATTGGCGATCTGGAAAAATACAGAGCAAAGCCCTTGTCGTCAAATGTAACTTTAACATGCTTTGGATTTGTTATTTCATCTTTATTAATAATCTTAAAAGCAAGTGTGCTCATCTCAAGATCCGGAATTGTAAAAAAGGGTTTTACCAGATCGTCAATACATCGGGGGTCAAGAAGGGGCTGATCCCCCTGGACATTCACAATAATATCATCCAGGTTAAGACCAATAAGCTCAGCAGCCTCTGCAACTCTGTCAGTGCCGGATCTATTCTCTTTTGAAGTCATGACGGCATTGCCGCCAAGCTCCTTTACAGTATTAAAAATTCGCTGATCATCCGTGGCAACAATTACATCTGTTATGCTTTCTGCTTTACTTGCCATTTCATATACGCGATTTATCATGCGTTTTCCGGCAATAAGGGCAAGAGGCTTGCCTTCAAATCGTGTTGAACCATATCTCGAAGGAATAATTACTACTATCTTCATAAACTTTATTCACTCCATATCAGGATTTTATTGACCGTTAATTATAATTTTGTTTATCTGTAACACGTTAGCGCTTTTAAATATTATTTTTTGGACAGGATTTACAAGATATTCAGGATTTAAATTATTGTAGCCGTTCACGGCTTACAAATCTAATCTTGTTTATCCTGTTATCCTGTCAGATTCTTTTTTCAAAGGTATAAAAACAATGAATCTAAATTCTTTAGATAAAATCCTTACTTCTGTTGCATCAGGAAAGACAACCGTTAACGATGCAATAGAGTCTCTTAAATACCTGTCGTTTGAGGACATTGAATATGCACATAT
>JAYEFW010000342.1:0-2013 GCA_034658795.1 Thermodesulfobacteriota bacterium | reverse complement strand
TCTGGAAGATTCCGGGCATAGATTTGGGTCAAATTTGTTCGATCTCAAATCACAAAAGTTGATGGAATAGCGGGCTATTTTGATATTTTTGTGATTTGAGATCGGGCAAAGGTGGCCTGAAGCTGTGGTGCATAGTTGGGGAAGTTATTTCGTCCCCGTTCCTAACTATCAATGAAATAGTTTTTCCAGGCCAAATCAATCACATTTTTAGAAATGGAGGGCGGTTTTCCCACATAATTAGCTTCATCGATTATCTGATCGATCAAGTCTCTCGGATGGCATCCAATGGGTTTAATGTTCGATTCATTATATTTAGCCATAAGGTAATCAAAAATTTCAATATCAAATTTCAATCCATTAGAATCACATACTTTACGGAATATCTTTTCATATTCTTTAATGTTTGGATAGTCGATTTTGAGTTTATATGGCAATCGTCTTAAAAATGCTTCATCGGCCAATTTTTTAGGTTCAATGTTTGTGGCAAAGACGACCAACTGATCAAATGGGATTTCAAACTTCATTCCGGTGTGAAGGGTCAAGAAGTCCAGCCTGCGATCCAATGGAACGATCCACCGATTAAGAATAGTTCGTGGATCTATTAACTGTCTGCCAAAATCATCAATTATGAAAAGACCATTATTCGCCTTCATCTGCAATGGGGCATCATAGTATTTGGAATTGGGATTAAATTCTAGATCAAGTGCCTTAAGCGTCAATTCACCACCTGCTGAAATGATCGGCCTTTTAACTCGAACCCATCGCTTATCATAATCGTCTGATGCGGTATCTTTATCAACCAAATGATGATTAACCTGGTCATAAACAGTGACAATTTGTCCGCCCACCAACACTGAGTAAGGAACGTAAATTTCCCCTGAAAGTGAATTTCCAATGGCTTCTGCAATGGTTGTTTTACCATTTCCGGGAGGGCCGTATAAAAATATCGGTTTTCCAGAATTGATTGCAGCGCCGAAAGTACGCAACTTGTTTTCACTGAAAACGATATTTGAAAATTCTTTTTTAATACTGTCTTGTTTAACTTCGATGCTTCTGACGGTCTGTGTTTCAACTGCGTATCTGTAATCATCTAGTACAACGGGAGCAGGGCCGATGTAGTGGCTTTCCTCCATTAAATTTATCGCACGGTTAATACCCGAATCGGTAATCCTGAACTCGTAATTGCTCACCGAAAACGATGTGTCACTTTTTGTAATTTCTATCATCTTATCGTGACGCAAACTGTTAGCGCATTGGATGATTACAGTTTGGGTTAATTTTGTCTTTTCCGCTAACTTTTGAACGGTAAAACTTTTTAGGAAAAGGGCATGTTTTAATAACAAGTCGGAGATGAAATTGATGTCCAATTTGGTTTCCTCAATATTAGCGGGTACAGTAGGGGAAAATTGAAAGAAACTTGCAAGGTCCGACTCTGATATAAGATCAAGGACAACAAGATTATAACCAATCCGTCCACCGTACATGCGTTGCCTTTCGAGTGCCTTATGAAGATCTTTGATGGAGATTAACCCTTTTTCCTTCAGCCTTGTTCCTAAAGATTTTGCCATTGTTTAACCTTCCTTGTTAATGATAATTCAATACGACTCATTTAAATTGTTTTTGCAATATTCCCGATCCCCTTGCCGTTCTATGCAACTATCCGTCTTACAAATTTAATTCATGTGATTGATAAAGATTTAATCATGCTCATTTATGCCATCGCGTATTTCTCTATGGGCATTACCGCGAGGTGCCTGCTATACTACAAATGTGGTCATGCTCAAGAGGCTCAAATGCCCTGTCAGGGTAGTCTGGGTCTTTCATAAAACCCAATGGATTGCTCTCTTTTCTATTATGGACTCCATTGAACAGATCATCGAGTACTATGGTGCGAGGTGGAAAATAGAATCCGGTTTCAAGGAGATCAAACAGGAGACTGGCAGTAGCAGGAGCCAGACCCGTAGTGCCCATGCAGAGATCAATCACGTCAACTTTTCCATGATGGCAGCTACC
>JAYEFW010000341.1:0-2014 GCA_034658795.1 Thermodesulfobacteriota bacterium | reverse complement strand
TTATGAAAAGCAAAGTCTATTTTATTGATTTAAAAGCCTCATATAAGGAAAACCTTCTTACAAAAATTGGAAGACTTCTTGACACTTCGGGCCTTGGTTCAGCAGTCAAAAAAAGAGATCTGGTTGCTGTTAAAATACATTTTGGTGAGCAGGGGAATACTGCTTTTATCCGGCCTGTATTTATAAGGAAGATTATTGAAAAAATAAAAGAAGCAGAAGGTTTTCCTTTCCTGACAGATTGTAATACCCTGTATGCCGGTACACGAAGTGATGCTCCGCATCATCATATAACAGCTATTCAAAACGGATTTGCTTATTCAGTAGTTGGTGCTCCGGTTGTCATAGCGGATGGGCTGAGGGGGCGCAGTGAAACTTCTGTGGTTATAAACCGGAAGCGCTTTAAAAGAGTATATATTGGATCTGAAATTATACGGGCGGATTCACTATTATCAGTGGCACATTTTAAGGGACATGAACTTTCAGGTTTTGGTGGAACAATTAAGAATCTTGGTATGGGATGCGCATCGAAAAGGGGAAAGCTGGCTCAACATTCAACAGTGAGCCCTAAAGTTAAAAGAAAAAAATGTGTCGGCTGTGGTGAATGCGTGAGTCATTGCGCCAGAAAAGCCATAAGGCTGATAAAAGATAAGGCAACTATTGATCCTGAAAAGTGTATGGGCTGTGGAGAGTGCATCATTATTTGCCCCAACAATGCAATACAGATTCAATGGAATCAGGATATACCCGTTTTTCTCGAGAATATGGTTGAATATACGATGGGTGTTTTAAAGAATAAAAAGGGCAGAACATTGTTTTTAAATTTTATTACAGATGTTTCACCCGAATGTGACTGTTTGCCACATAATGACGCACCTATTGTAAGAAATATAGGTATAGTTGCTTCAAAAGATCCCGTTGCTATTGATCAGGCCTCTGTAGATCTTGTTAACAATGAGCAGTCTCTCCCCGGATCATGTCTTAAGAAAAATACTAAACCCGGAGAAGATAAGTTCAGGGGAATACACCCAAAAGTGGACTGGTCCATACAGCTTGAATATGCTGAAAAAATTGGGTTGGGGAGCCGCAGCTATGAACTTGTTACCTAAGGCCGTTATTTAAAATTGGCTTTATAACGGTTCCAGAAATCTTCCTGAGTAAACTTATGTTCCTGAGTACCGTGGTGTTCAACTGAAAAACTGGCGCAAACAGCACCCATTTTTGCAGAAGTAATCAGATCTTTTCCCGTTACCATACCTTTAATCATTCCTGCACGAAAGGCATCGCCTGCACCTGTTGGATCAGATACGACAAGTGCTTTTGCTGACGGTATTTTTGTTTCCTGGTCCTGCAAATATACTATTGAGCCGTTTTCACCCATAGTTGTAATAATACTTTTTGTAATTTTAAGAAGATCTGCATTTTCAAGTTCAGTAACTTTCTTTATCATTTCCAGCTCATAGTCATTTGATATCAACATTTCGGAATCGGTAATCATCTCTGTTAGCTGCCCCCCCGATAGTGCCGTGATAGACTGGCCGGGATCAAAAATATAGGGAATACGCTGTTCCTTGTAAATCCGGCCGTAGTTTGTCATATCTTCGATATTGCCCGGAGCTATAATTGCTATCGCCTCTTTCCGATCAACTCCGTCAAATTTATAGAGCGAGGGATATTTCATTGCTCCCGGGTTAAAACCCGTAATCTGGTTATCTGCTTTGTCTGTGGTAATATAAGCACCTGCAGTGAATTCTTCCGGAATTTTCCGAATACCGGTTAACGGCAGGTTATGTTGATGCAGCCATGTTTCATAGGTGTCAAAATCTTTGCCGGCAGTTGCCAGAATCAGCGGCTTTTCTCCTAATAAAGAAAGGCTGTAAGCAATATTTCCTGCTGTGCCTCCAAATTTCTCAGTAAGGCCGTTAACCATAAAGCAGACATTTAGAATATGTATTTTTTCAGGTAAGATATGATCTTCAAATTTTCCAGGAAAGTCCATTATGCGGTCATAAGCCAG
>JAYEFW010000340.1:27500-28595 GCA_034658795.1 Thermodesulfobacteriota bacterium | reverse complement strand
TGAGTCCCTGGTTGAGACAGTGCGGAAGTCGTTACGCCATTCGTGCAGGTCGGAACTTACCCGACAAGGAATTTCGCTACCTTAGGACCGTTATAGTTACGGCCGCCGTTTACTGGGGCTTCGGTTCCGAGCTTCTCTATCCGAAGACAGATAACAAGTCCCCTTAACCTTCCAGCACCGGGCAGGCGTCAGACCCTATACATCGTCTTGCGACTTAGCAGAGTCCTATGTTTTTAGTAAACAGTCGCTACCGCCATTTCTCTGCGGCCCCCCTCAGCTCAACATGCCCGATAATAAAATCAGTTTGCTTCACCTAATGAGGGCACACCTTCTCCCGAGGTTACGGTGTTATTTTGCCGAGTTCCTTAACCAGGGTTCTCTCAAGCGCCTTGGGATTCTCTCCCTACCTACCTGTGTCGGTTTGCGGTACGATCACCTAGTTATCTTGCTAGAGGCTTTTCTTGGCAGTATGGGATCAATCAGTTTATGCCCGCAAGCGGACTCCTCATCACTTCTCAGCTTTTAAATAAAAGGACGGATTTGCCTATCCTTTCAGCCTACAAGCTTGAACCATCTAATCCAACAGATGGATGACCTACCCTTCTGCGTCCCCCCATCACTCTCACCCCCGAAGGGATATTGATAACTCGGTGGTACAGGAATATTAACCTGTTTTCCATTACCTACGCCTTTCGGCCTCGGCTTAGGGATCGACTAACCCTGAGCAGATTAGCTTTACTCAGGAAACCTTAGGTTTTCGGCGAGCGGGTTTTTCACCCGCTTTATCGTTACTTATGTCAGCATAATCTCTTCTGTTTAGTCCAGCCGTCCTCACGATCGGCCTTCAATCCAAACAGAATGCTCCCCTACCGATTCGCATATAGCGAATCTCGCAGCTTCGGTAATACGCTTTAGCCCCGTTACATTTTCGGCGCAGACTCACTCGACCAGTGAGCTATTACGCTTTCTTTAAAGGATGGCTGCTTCTAAGCCAACCTCCTGGTTGTCTGTGCATTTCCACATCCTTTCCCACTTAGCGCATATTTAGGGACCTTAGCTGGCGATCTGGGCTGTTTCCCTCTCGACCACGGAACT
>JAYEFW010000340.1:0-22500 GCA_034658795.1 Thermodesulfobacteriota bacterium | reverse complement strand
TGTTTGCATATTCTACCGATCTGGTTTCACGTATAACTGTAACTTTGATCTGGCCTGGAAAAGTTAACGATTCTTCAATCTTTTTTACAATATCTCTGCTAAGAAGAACAGCGTCCTCATCTGAAATAATGTTACTTTCAACGATAACTCTGAGTTCCCTTCCCGCTTGAATTGCATAGGTGTTATCGACACCTTTAAATGAATTCGCTATTTTCTCAAGATCTTCCAGCCTTTTAATATAATTTTCCAGCAACTCCTTACGTGCACCCGGCCTTGCACCTGAAAGGCCATCTGCCGCCTGTACTAATAGATCATATACAGAAATAGGTGGCAAATCTTCATGGTGAGCTGCAATAGCATGTACAACCCTAGAATTTTCGCCAAATTTTTTGGCGAGTTTGGAACCAATTATTGCATGTGGTCCCTCGACCTCGTGATCTATAGCTTTTCCAATATCATGTAATAATCCCATACGTCTTGCTAATTTCGAATTAAGTCCCAATTCAGAAGCCATAATGCCGCTCAAAAAACCCACTTCTACTGAATGCTGTAGAACATTCTGCGCATAACTTGTACGGAATTTCAATTTTCCCAAATACTTTATTAGCTCGTTATTTATACCATGTACACCCAAATCAAAAGCTGCCTGTTCTCCTGCTTCCTTTATTACCAAATCAACTTCCTGGCCAACCTTTTTTACAACATCTTCAATTCTAGCTGGATGTATTCTGCCATCAGATATTAATCTCATCAAAGAAAGCCTGGCGACTTCTCGCCTTACAGGATTAAAACCAGAAAGAATAACTGCCTCTGGAGTGTCGTCAATAATGAGATCAATGCCTGTTGCCGCTTCAATTGCACGGATATTACGCCCCTCTCTTCCTATTATTCGTCCCTTCATCTCATCGTTTGGCAACTGTACAACAGAAACTGTCCGTTCAGCTACAAAATCCCCGGCATACCTTTGAATAGCAGTTGCAATTATTTTTTTAGCTCTTTTGTCAGCTTCTTCTTTTGCTTCATTTTCAATCCTCTTGATAAGTTTAGCACCTTCGTATCGCGCTTCGTTCTCCATCGCCCTTATTAATAGTTCCTTAGCCTGCGCTACTGTTAAACCGGAAATCTTTTCAAGCTGGAATTTCTGCTCTTCGATCAATTCATTATATTTCAGCTTGCTTTGCTCAATGTTTTCCTCTCTCTTGGTCAAAGTCCTCTCTTTTCTAACAAGATCCCGTTCTCTCGGCTCAAATTGTTCAATTTTACGGTCGATATTTTCCTCTTTTTGTATCAACCTATTCTCTCTTTTTTTCAATTCACTTTGCGTCTCTTTAGTTTCTGCATCAAACTCAGCCTTCATCTTGTAATGAATGCCTTTAGATTCAATCTTTGCTTCTTTTAAAAAAGTCTCTGATTTACGCTTAGCGTCATTTAATATTCGTAAAGCCTCTTCTTCAGCAGACTTGATTTTCTCGAATACCATTTTTCCTTTCATCCAATAAGCAAAGACAAAGCCTATAATAAAGAAAACCAAGCCTATTAGAACTATATAATATAGATCCATTATAAATCTCCCATGAAAGATTTAAACTTAATATACAACAAAATCACCCAAATAGAATAATATGGCCGGATACAACAGCCTGCAATTCATTGATACATGTTTACTAAAACTATCGAATCAATAATAAACAATCAAAATATTATCGCAGACCTGATTCTAATGACAATTTTTCGATAATTTTGTTAAAAACAATTAATTAATGAGATGAAAATAGGATAGAATTATTGGTAGAAAAATATAAGGTCAAGAACTTCCAAATTTAGAGGAACCCCTACCACAGTGCCGTGAGGGAGGTCTTTGAACCAAATTGAAAAGGTGGGCGCCTTATAGTTTCTTTAGGCTTTTCTGTACAAGCAGAACATGCACACCAAAACTAGAGAAAGCTCCCTTTAAAATGCTATTGGGTCAAAAAACGTCTCCCAAACACGAACACGGCAGGGGTATAAACTACAATTAGCAAAAGCAACTTATTCATTTGATTTCAACTTGTAATTACAAATCATTATACTATATATTCATCCAATGTACATATTATACGATTTAAACGTTGAGAAATACCATTTATAAACTCTGAATCATTTCTTTTAATTTCAAAATTTTCATTAGCTATATTCAAAGCAGCTAAAATTAAAATTGTAAATTTTGTAACATCTAAAGTTTTAGCTGGATGCTGACTTTCTACCTTCTTAACTTCTTTTACAAGGAAATCAGCAACTTCTTCTGCTTTAAAAACTTCCGAGTCAGTTTTAAAAGTATATGATTGCCCAAAAAGATCTATTGTTACAAGTTGTTCCAATGAATTAAGTATTATGCCTTTACTTTATCGATCTCTGCTGGTTATAAATTAGGTATCTGTAATTTCATCCAGTTTGCCTAATATAGCATCAATCTTTGATCGGACTAAATCTCTCTCTTTTGCATAACTGTTTTCAGCCTCAACCTTAATTTGAAGCTCTTCGTCTAATCCCTTAATTTTTTCTTTAAGTTCAAAATTTGCTGCTTCATGCGATTTGCAAACCTGAATTAATGTCTCAATCTTTTTTTCTATTTCTTCAAATTGTTGTAAAATAACTGCGTTATCCAATATTTCACCTCACAATATTTTATACTGTATTTAAAACTAAAGTCAAGTCGTTTTACCTTGAGCTACATAGTCTTTTGCGCATAATTATTTCAACTTTTTCTAAATCTTCACAATTATTGACCCCAATAAACTCTTCGATATCTCTGCCAACCAGTACGCCAATGTTTTTTCCTTCTCTATGCCCTATTCCAATAATATCAGTAAGATAAAGTTCACCCTGAACATTATCCGATTTAATCTTTTTTAATGAGTCAAATAAACAATCTTTTTTTATGCAGTAAATGCCTGTATTAATCATCCTGATAGATTTTTGTTCCTCTGTTGCGTCTGTTTCCTCAACTATTCCAGTAACATTTCTATTTTCATCCAATAAAATTCTACCATAACCTTTTGGATTATCAACTTTAACTGACAAAATTGATATGTCTCGCATTGCCTTGATATGATCATTTATAAGTTGCATTATAGTATTAGGAGTAATTAATGGCACATCACCACATAAAATAACAATTTGATTTGAATGTTCCGGTATATAATGTTGTGTGCATAAAACCGCATGACCAGTTCCATACTGCTTTTCCTGAATGGCAAAAATTACATCAGTTTCTTCAGATACAATTCTTTTTACTTTATCGGCCTGATTACCAATCACCAATACGACATTATTCCCAACAACTGTTCTTGCGGTTTCTACAATATACGTTACCATAGGTCTGCCAATAATTTCATGCAGCACTTTGGCTTTCTTTGATTTCATGCGGGTACCCATACCGGCAGCAAGTATTACTGCAGCAACATTATCAATAACAGTTCGCATTTTTCTACCTATAATACATTCTTTATTCAAGCTCAATTAACAAATGGAAATTTATTCAAAAAAAAATGACAGACCATTTACATGATCTGTCATTTTTCTTTATATATATAGTAAATTATCTTAGAGTTATTAATGATAATTTGTTATAACTACCAAAGACAACAAATATTATTATGGTCTTGAGCCGGAAAGCTTCAGGCGGTGCAAAGCTCTTTCAAGAGCTGTTCTTGCTCTCATGAAATCAAAATCTTCTTTTTTTGATATATCGGCCAGACGTTTCTGGGCACGTTCCAAAGAAGTCTTTGCACGTTGAACATCTATATCGCGTCTCCTTTCAGCAGATTCCGCCAGTACGGTAACTTTATCCGAAAGCGCCTCAGCAAAGCCACCACTTATAAAAACATATCTCTCAGTATTGTTCGCATCCATATAACGAAGTGAACCAACCTTAAGGGTACTCAAAAAAGGAGTATGACCTATGAGTACACCAAAATCGCCAAGATTGCCAGGCGCAACAACAATCTTTACATCCTCGCTAACTACAGATTTCTCCGGGGTAACAACTTCTAATCTAATATTTCCAGCCATACCTTAATCATCCTCGTATATATAATAGATAGTATTAAGCTTCAGCCATCTTTTTAGCTTTTTCCAGTACCTCATCAATGCCCCCCACCATATAAAATGCCTGCTCAGGAACATCGTCATGTTTGCCTTCACAAATTTCTTTAAAACCCCTAACAGCTTCCTCAATCTTAACGTATTTACCTGGAGTTCCTGTAAAAGCTTCAGCAACATGGAATGGCTGAGACAGAAATCGCTGAATTCTCCTGGCACGACCAACAGTAAGCTTGTCTTCATCTGACAGCTCATCCATACCTAATATTGCAATGATATCCTGAAGCTCTTTATATTTTTGAAGTGTATTCTGAACCGTACGAGCTACCTGATAGTGCTCTTCGCCAATATAAGTAGAGTCAAGAATCCTTGAAGTTGAATCAAGTGGATCAACCGCTGGATATATACCAAGCTCAACGATCTGCCTTGACAAAACAACCGTTCCGTCAAGATGGGCAAATGTTGTTGCAGGTGCAGGGTCTGTCAAGTCGTCTGCGGGAACATATACGCACTGAACAGCAGTAATGGAACCTTTATCAGTAGATGTAATGCGTTCCTGAAGTTCACCAAGGTCAACTGCAAGAGTAGGCTGATAACCAACAGCGGACGGCATGCGTCCTAGAAGTGCTGACACTTCGGAGCCTGCTTGTGTAAACCTAAAAATATTATCAATAAAGATAAGGACGTCCTGACCTTCTTCATCTCGATAATATTCTGCTGCTGTCAAAGCTGACAGAGCAACACGTGCCCTTGCTCCTGGCGGTTCTGTCATCTGACCATAGATCAATGCAGCCTTTGGAAGAACTCCTGAATCTTTCATCTCGTGATAAAGGTCGTTTCCTTCACGGGTTCTTTCTCCAACACCGGCAAAAACTGAAATACCACCGTGCTGCATAGCAATGTTATGAACCATTTCCATCATGATAACGGTTTTGCCGACTCCTGCACCACCAAACATTCCCATTTTACCACCCCTTGGGAATGGTACAAGCAAGTCAATAACCTTTACACCTGTCTCGAGAACTCGAACTGTAGTATCCTGCTCTGTAAATTTTGGTGCCTCACGATGAATAGGCGCTGTTTTATCCATACTTACCGGGCCCAAACCATCAACAGGTCTTCCTACAACATTTAAAACACGTCCCAAACCGGCTTCGCCCACAGGCATCATAATTGGCTTGCCGGTATCCTTCACATCCTGACCCCTCATCAAACCATCTGTTACATCCATCGCAATAGTACGAACGACATTGTCACCCAAGTGTTGAGCAACCTCAATAACGAGATTGTCGGGCTCATCATTAATAGTAGGATTTGTGATTAAAAGTGCGGTAAGGATTGTAGGCAGTTTACCCTGCTCAAATTCTACATCGACAACAGGTCCCAGAACCTGCGTAATTTTACCTATGTTTTCACCCATCTATGACCTCCTATACGCTAAATGCGGTATTCTAATTTCTTATCCTTTAAGAGCCTCGGCACCACCGACTATATCCATCAATTCCCCTGTAATTGCTGCCTGCCGGGCTTTATTATATGCCAGAGTTAAGCCATCTACCATATCATCGCATGCTTTTGTTGCGTTATCCATAGCAGCCATACGCGCAGCGTGCTCACTAGTTGATGTTTCCAGTAAAGCGCTATATATTTGAACATAAACATGCCTTGGCAGCAAATCACCAAGCAGTTCTTTAGCTGATGGCTCACAAATATGTTCAGCCTGATATGGTTTATCAGTATCAACGTCCTCTTCTTCAACAGTTTCAATGGGTGGAATAGGAAGTATCTGTTTAACTGTTGCAATCTGCCTTGCCATGCTTACATATTCAGAATAAACAACATAAACCTCATCATATATTTCATCCAGGAATCCATCAACCAGTTTCTGACCTGCGGTCGAAGCAACATTGAAGTCAAACTTGGCGCCAACAATGCCTAAATGCTCTGAATCAATCTGCACCTTATTTTTTCGGCACCAGTCCCGCCCTTTTTTCCCAAAATTAGTGACAGAAATATCAATTTCCTGCTCTGAACGTTCATTCACAAAGTTATTGGCAGCCGTGATAAGATTTACATTAAAACCGCCGCAGAGACCTCTGTCAGAAGTACATAATAAAATATTAATCTTTTTTACTTCATCACGCGGTACAAGCAAAGGACTCGCCCCTTCTCCTGCTTTTTCTGCAAGGCTCCCCAAGACTTCTGCAAACTTGGCTGCATATGGCCGAAAACCATCCATATTTTGCTGAGCACCACGCAACTTGGAGGTTGCTACCATACCCATAGCCTTTGTAATCTGCTTTGTCTTTTTTACTGCACCAATTTTAATTAAGACATCTTTTAGCGTTGCCATATTATATCCTTATAAGCATTCTTCTTAGCCTAATTATAATATTACAATACATGCTTCTATCTCAGTAATGTAACTTATCAGAAAAAACCGGCTTTTTTATTTAATTGTATCCTTGAACTCTGCGTCGTAAGCTGTCAAGGCATCCTGCATTTGTTTGTCCAGCGACTCTGATATCTCTTGTTTTTCATCCAACTCACTGAATATCTGCGGATATCTGTCCTCTATAAAGCCGTAAAGTCCTGCCTCATATTTTGCCAGTACTTCAATAGGATATTTATCAAGAAATCCCTTTGCGCCGGCAAAAAGTAATGTAACCTGTTTCTCCAGCGACAGCGGCTTAAATTGAGGCTGTTTCAAAATCTCAACAAGTCTCGCACCTCTTATAAGCTGTGCCTGAGTTGCCTTGTCCAGGTCACTTCCAAATGCAGCAAATGCTTCAAGCTCACGATACTGAGCCAGATCAAGGCGCAGAGTACCTGCTACCTGCTTCATTGCTTTAACCTGTGCTGATCCACCAACTCTTGAAACTGACAAACCAACATTAATAGCCGGCCTGACACCAGAGAAAAACAGAGCGGGTTCAAGATAAATCTGACCGTCTGTAATGGAAATAACGTTTGTTGGAATGAATGCAGAAACGTCGCCGGCCTGAGTCTCAATTATTGGAAGGGCTGTCATAGAACCGGCACCAAGCTCATCATTTAGCTTTGCCGATCTTTCAAGAAGTCGGGAGTGATTGTAGAAAATATCGCCGGGAAATGCTTCACGGCCCGGAGGACGTCTTAAAAGAAGTGAAACCTGACGGTAAGCTACAGCCTGTTTTGAAAGGTCATCATATACGATCAAAGAATGCTGCCCTTTATCACGGAAGTACTCAGCCATAGCACATCCCGAATATGGAGAGACAAACTGCAACGTTGCAGGATCACTTGCACAGGCAGAAACAACTGTCGTATATTCCATAGCGCCGTGTTTCTCTAAAATGTCAACGACCTGAGCAACCGTAGATTTTTTCTGGCCCGTAGCAACATAAATACAGTAAACATCCTTGCCTTTCTGATTTATAATTGCATCAACCCCTATGGCTGTTTTCCCGATCTGGCGGTCACCAATGATCAGCTCACGTTGCCCCTTGCCCACTGGTGTCATTGCATCAATTGCTTTAAGACCTGTGTACATTGGCTCATGCACACTCTTTCTTGCAATAACGCCCGGTGCAACCATTTCAACTCTTTTGAACTCTTTTGCATCAATGGGTCCTTTTCCGTCAATCGGTTCGCCAACAGCAGAAACCACGCGTCCGAGAACGGCCTCACCAACCGGAACCTGAGCAATACGTCCTGTCCTCTTGACCATATCGCCTTCTTTAATGTGGATATCTTCACCCATAATGGCAATACCGACATTGTCTTCTTCAAGGTTCAGAACAAGCCCTAGTATGCCGCCCGGAAATTCAACCAGTTCCAGAGCCATAGCTTTTTCAAGGCCATAGACCCTGGCAATTCCATCACCAACCGACAAGACAACTCCGGTTTCACTTAGCTCAACCTTCTTGTCGTAATCCGTAATCTGTTCTTTAATTATCTGACTTATTTCTTCAGCTCTTAATTCCATTATACACTCTCACCCCTTTTTATAGATTCTCTCATGTTGAGTAATTGTGTTCTGATACTCCCATCTAATACAAGATCTCCTATCCTGGATATTACTCCACCAATAAGCGCTGGATCTTGTTCAACCTCCAGGATAACGTCCTTACCAGTCATTGTTGACATGGTTGAACGAATTTTATCTATTGCTTCTGATGAAAGTACAGTGGCCGAAACCAAGCTTGCCCTAGCAATGCCTTTCAATTCGTCCGCGAGTTTTTTATAAAACTCATCGATATTGCATAAAAACCCAATTCGACCCTTATCAAATACCAAAAGCAGGAAAGATTTCATCATATCGGAGAGAGATAGCTTATCAATTATTGTATGCAATACCTTTCTGCGACCTGCTGCGTCGTAAAGTGGGTTTGTAATTGCTTGTTCAAGCTCCTTTTCCCCTGTCACCAAACCTGCGATATTGTCAAGCTCTTCCCTGTATAATTCAGCTTGACCATCATCTTTGCCAATAAGCAAAAGTGCCTTGGCATAACGTCGTGCTACAGCCAAATTTTTCACTATGCCACCACCTTCTTTAAGTATTCATCTACCAATCGATCATGGTCTTCGATTGTAATTTCATTTTTTATGATCTCTTCAGCCTTCACAATGGCTTTCTCAAGCACTTCCTCCTGAAGCCGTAATTTCGCCTGATTAATTTCATAATCAATGTTCCGGCGAGCTTGTTCTTTTAATTTATCAGCTACGGATTCCGCTTCTTTTAGTATTCTTTCCTTGGCCTCATTCCCCTGTCGTATGTAATCATCGACGATTTTCTTGCCTTCTTGATCTAACTGAGCCAGTTTTGCTGTATATTCCCCAAGCTTTTGCTTGGCATCCTTTTTCTTAGTTTCAAGCTCGCTTAACTGATCTTCTATTCCCTTAATACGAGCCCCGAAAAATTGAGATACCGGCTTGCGTAAAAGAAAAAACAAGCCCAAAAATAAAACAGCAAAATTCATAACCCGGTATGTATCTGTAGCCACCCATCCTTTCGTCCCATGCTCTCCTCCAGATGAACCCAAAGCTACTCCAACAAAGAAGAACAGAAGCGCAGCAACTATAAATAAAATAATTGAATTACGCTTCATACTGCTGCTAATTCCAGGAACCCTCATTAAAAAGCCCTCCCCAAAATTTTATGACTAATAGCGATTGCAATATCATCAAGCTCTTCTTGCAACGATGCTCTGACACTTTCCGCATCCTTTGCGACTTTCTCACGCACCTCGGCAAGATCCGCCTGAGCCTTTTGATTTATTTTTTCGATTATCATTTTTTCTTCATCAGTAGCTGTCTGCATTAAAGCGTCTTTTTCTCCCAAGCCCTTAGCCCTTGCTTCTTTTAAGCCTGAAGTAAAAGCATCATCTTTCCCCTTAATATCGCTGTTACAGACATCAATATTCTGCTCAAGGCCGGTAATTTTTTCTTTTCTCTGAATTAGTATGTTTCTGATTGGTTTGTATAAAACAACATTAAGTGCCCATATCAAAAACAGGAAATTTATGATTTGTATACCTAAGGAATAATCTAAGCTTATCATTGAATTCCTCCACTACCGATTTCTGAATAATTTATTAAAAAAAATATATCTTTAAAAAAAATTTCTTCAAAAAGATTAACTCCGCTGGACTATATATATTAACTATAATAAATTGTCAAAGGTTTTTTTAATCTTTGCTATCTTTTTACCTCTTATTCAACCATAAACCTCCTCATACTTACATTAATCAAAAGGCCCATACATATCATAACGGTAATAAGCGATGAACCCCCATAGCTAATAAACGGCAATGTAACTCCTACGACCGGCATCAACCCCATTACCATGCCGATATTAATGATTACCTGCCAGAATATCATTGCTGTGATACCGACTGAAAGTATGGTGCCGAATGGTTCTCGACATCTATAAGCAACATTCAATCCCTTTAATATTAGTATCAGAAATACAATAAGAATAATTACAGAACCTATTAATCCCCACTCTTCAGCTAAAACTGAAAATATGAAATCCGTGTGCTGTTCAGGAAGGAATGAAAGAGCATTTTGCGTTCCTTTCAAAAACCCCTTGCCCGATATCATGCCTGAGCCTATAGCAATTTTCGATTGTATAATATGATAACCGGTCCCAAGAGGATCCCTGTCCGGATCCAAAAATGTTAATATCCTCGCTTTCTGATATTCTCTCAAAAAAAACCAGACTAAAGGAATGCTTATTACACCCAAAACGATTAAATATAAAAAGGAACGCCTCTCAATTTTTACAAAAACCGTCATAGAGCCGGCAATTAAAACAATCATTATAGCTGTTCCCAAATCCGGTTGTTTTACGATTAAAACAAAAGGAATTATTGTCAGTAAAAAAGGATTGATAAGTTCGCGTAAAGTTAAGCCTGTTGTATTTGCATGTTTTGAATAATATCTGGCCAGGATTATTATTACAGCGATCTTTACCAGCTCAGATGGTTGAATTGAAAAAAATCCAAACTTCAGCCAGCGCATAGCACCCTTAGAACCTTCACCAAATATTAACACACCAACAAGAAGAGAAATGCATAAAATATAAATTATGTGCCCCCATCGATCAAAAGTTTTGTAATTGAACAAAAAAGAAATAACTAAAAAAATTAATCCAACAAAATACCACACAAGCTGCTTATAATATTCCATCTGAGGCACCTGTGTTGCAGCCGTTACTGAACTATATAAAGTAACAAGCCCAAAAAAGCCCAGTATAAGTGCTAAACTCAATAAGGTCCAGTCGAAGTTTTGTACAAGACGGCGGTCAAACATATTAACCTTTTAAATTCGGTATGCGATAATAAAAAAGACAGTGCCTAAAGTATATTAAAGTGCCTAAAATGCCTAAAGTTGTGGTACGCCTTCGGCGTGCTAATTATATAATCCAAAACTACAGGAATTTGCCCTCTCGTGTATTTGTGTCTTAAAAAAAATATATAAAATGGCTGAATTCCTTAACTTTAGGCACTTTAATATACTTTAGCTCACTTTAGGCACTTATGTCCGCACCCAAGATGCGCTAATTTAATTCACCAACTATTGATAAATAGGTTGTTATTAGCTCTCTCGCAAGTGGAGCGGCAGCACTAGAGCCATGTTCACCATGTTCAACAATAACAACTACAGCTATTTGGGGGTCCTTTGATGGAGCATAGGCTGCAAACCATGCATGTGATTTTAAGTGATCCGGTTTATTTGCTTTATCGATAGAAGCATCATCATTACTGCCGGTCCTGCTCACAAGCTGAGCTGTCCCGGTTTTACCGCTGATATCAACATCATCAACATGTGCAATCCATGCAGTTCCTTTTTTTTTGTTAACTACATCCCAAAGCCCTTGCCTCACAATCTCTAACGTCCGTTGACCGGCAGGCAATTTTCCTGTAACCTTACTTTTGTTTTCATTAACGAGTTCACCTTCTGCTGTCTCTACCTTTTTAAGAATCAATGGCTTATACCTTATTCCTCCATTTGCTATTTCAGAAATCAAAGACATCATCTGCAAAGGAGTTGCAAGATTATAGCCCTGCCCTATAGCAACAGAAAGGGTTTCACCTAACTGCCATCTAATGCCTGTACGAGCCCTTTTCCAGGCAGCGGTTGGTATCAAACCATTTGCTTCATGATCAAGGTCAATGCCTGTTGCTGATCCCAGGCCACAAGCCCTGGCATACCATGCCAGTCTATCAACACCCAGTTTTTGGCCGACCTGATAAAAAAAAACGTCACAGGATTCAGCTAATGCCTTCACAACATTAACTTTATCGTGTCCTCTTTTTTTCCAGCATCTAAAAACCCGATTCCCGCACTTGTAATGTCCCGGGCAATAAACTATTGTATTTTCATCAATTATTCCTTCCTCAAGAGCTGCTATTGCCGTAACTATCTTATATACGGAAGCTGGGGGATACTCAGCATTGACAGCCTTGTTTTCCATTGGCCTGAATGGATTAGAAACAAGAGAATCCCATTGTTCATGTGACATACCGTCAACAAATGCGTTCTGATCAAATGCAGGACTGCTGGCCATAGCCAGTATCTGTCCTGTAGCCGGATCCATAGCTATTATTGCGCCGGCCGAACCTTCCAAAAGTTCTTCAGCCTTTTTCTGGAGTAAGTAATCAATTGAAAGATAAATATTGTGGCCCGGAAAAGCTTCGACGGTTCTCAAGACTCTAACAACCTGCCCTGCCGCATTTACCTCGACCTGCCGTCCTCCACGCTTACCTCTCAATAGACCCTCATAAGTTTTTTCCACACCAAATTTTCCAATATAATCACCTGCTCTATAACCAGAGTATTTTCCAGATTTAAGCTCATCGGAACTAATCTCACCCAAATAACCTATTAGATGAGCCGCATTTTGCTTATAGATATAGTGTCTTCTTGGTTTAACGCTAACAACAATACCAGGAAGATTATATTTGTGGACCTCAATAGCAGCCAAGGCATCTCGCCCTATATCCTGCTTTAACAAGACAGGGGTATAGAATGATATTCCTTTGTTGCGGCTGATTTTTGACATAAGCTCTGTTGCCGGAACATCTGCATATTGAGAGAGCATTTCAATTGTATGTTCAACTGGTTTGGCATCTTTCAAAATTATATTCAAATCAAACGATGGCCTGTTATCAACCAGCAGCTTTCCATTGCGATCAAAAATTAATCCTCTTGAAGGCTCTATATTTTGCAATCGTATGCAGTTGTTTTCTGAAAGTCGTCTAAGCTCATCCCCTTCAATCACCTGAAGGTAAAAGAGGCGGGCAATAAGCACTAAAAAAGCCGTTAATACTAAAAAGACAACCCCGGTCAAACGTCTTTTGTACCAATCAGTATCTGCGCTCTGTAAGTATTTGCTCAAAGTACCTCTATGTTATTTTAGTGCCCGAACGAAAAATAGAAAATTTTTCCAATTTCTTATGAATATGATTAAAAAATGTTATAAAAAAGAAGCCTGTACATCCTGCCCATAGAATTTGAAAAATAACAGCCCTCATAGTAATGGCGAGAAACCGTGAATCCGGACCAAACATAGAAACACTGGCAATAAATATTATATTCTCCATCAATACGCCGGCGGCAACAATAAACAGCAACAAAATATTATTGCATGCATGTAAATATTTAATAACTATCTTAACAACAATAAACAGCCAGAAATATGTTGTTAAATACAGACCAAAAGGCCCTCCTGAAAGACTATCCATTATAAATCCCAGCACAAGTATAAAAAGGATGCCTTCACGGGCAGGGCGGAACAGACCGAGATAAATAATAAAGGGGATTAAAAGGTCATAAAAATTATTGAATAAAGCGATGTGGGGTATAATTGTTGTTTGAAAAATTACAAGGCAGAGACAGACGCAGATATAAAAACAATACGTCATTGCTCACTCACAAAATCAAAATCATGTTTTGGAGAATCCAATACTATTAGAACCTCTTCAAGTTTTCCAAAATCTACATAAGGCATAACCGTTACTTCTTGAAATATACCTGAATTGCGCTTGACAATTTCCGTAACATAACCAACACGTAGGCCTTTAGGAAAAACGCCATCTAAACCTGAAGAAACAACTGTGTCTCCGACTTTAACATCGTGCTTTCTTAATACATATTTGGAAAGACATCTTCCATATGATTCGCCTTTGATAAGCCCTCTATCTCTGGTTCTCTGAACTAAAGCATCTACAGCGCTATTGGGGTCAATAATCAGCAACACCTTGGAATAATTGTAACTGATATCTATAATCTGTCCCGCAATGCCTTCAGGCACCACTACAGGCAAACCCTTTTCAACTCCATCGGATTTGCCTTTATCTATGATTATTGTTTTAAACCAGGGAGAGGGATCCTGGCTGATAACTTCGGCGACAAGAACCTGATTAGTCATAGTTTCCCGAAAATTTAATAAGTTACGGAGTCTAAAATTGGAAATTTCTACCTCACGATACTTATTGTTTTTATCTATGGCTTGGTTTATCGCTTTTTTAAGATTATCATTCTCTTGTGCAACTGAAACCAGAAAAAAATAATGGCCCCATATATTTTTTAAAAATTGAACGGATTGGGTAACAGTTTTCTGGAAAGGAGCAATAAAAAAAATAGCGATCCGCCATGACCCATAGGAAGAATATCGGCTACTGTTAACTGAAAGGATTATGATGTTAACAACGATCAAAGCAACCGCTCCAACTATCATCACCATTTTTTTCGAAAACATAAAACTATATGATCACAACTTGTTTGAGTATTTCAATACTGTCAATAGCTTTACCGGAGCCTAGTGCAACTGTGGATAATGGGTCATCGGTTATTGTTATTGGAAGGCTTGTCTCCTCCCTCAGAAGCTTATCTAAATTTTTTAACAAAGCGCCGCCACCTGTTAATACAATTCCTCTATCAACTATGTCGGCAGCCAGCTCAGGCGGAGTTTGTTCAAGGGCTATTTTTACAATTTCAACTATGGCGTCTATCTGCTCAGAAATTGCGACCCTTATCTCTTCGGAATCAATGGCAAGAATTTTAGGGATTCCTGATGCAAGGTCTCTTCCCTTAACCTCAATCGTTTCCAAATTCTGGGGATCCGGGTAAGCGTTACCTATTGTTGTTTTAATAATCTCGGCTGTTCTCTCGCCAATCAACAGATTGTATTTTCTTTTTATATACTGTATTATTGCTGCATCCATCTTATCACCAGCCACCCTGATAGACCTGCTGTAAACAATTCCTGCCAGAGAAATCACAGCAACTTCAGTTGTGCCGCCACCGATATCGACCACCATATTACATATAGGTTCTGTAATAGGAAGTCCCGCCCCTATCGCAGCAGCCATAGGCTCTTCAATTAAAAATACCTCACGAGCCCCCGCTGATTCAGCCGATTCCTTAACAGCACGCTTTTCAACCTGAGTAATTCCCGATGGTACTGCAACAATAATTCTTGGCCTGACAAATGCTCGCCTATTATGCACCTTGTGTATAAAATGACGCAGCATTGCCTCAGTGACTTCGAAATCAGCGATAACGCCATCTCGCATTGGACGAATGGCTACTATATGTCCTGGCGTCCTTCCAAGCATATTTTTCGCCTCAAGCCCTACCGCCAACACTCGGTTTTTCATTCTGTTATCAGTACGCACAGCAACAACCGAGGGTTCACTTAACACAATGCCCTTGCCTTTAACATAAACAAGTGTATTTGCGGTACCTAAATCAATGGCAAGATCATTTGAAAACATACCTAAAATACCATCTAAAAATAAACTCATGGCTCCTCATTCTCGCTCGCTCGTAAATAGCGTATATGTTATTCCCTAAATTGAGCGATTTTCTACTTGATCTGCACTAATCTTTTGCGCATGCGGACTTGCGAAAAGTCTCGACATATCCATTGGTATGCCTATGCTTTTCTTCGCAAACCTTGCTGCATCAAAATCTTGGCACATTTCTTCGCAAAAAATCGCTCAACTCAGGTATTCGATTAATCAAATAATAAATCACTACCAAAAATATCCTGTTATTACAAATAAAAATTATAATTAATGAACTCGTAAAAAGTCAACATTTAGTGTTTACAAAATAATTTCCATCACAGCATCGTGTATTATCGGCCTGAATTTCTTTATCTTATTATTATCACGTGATGGATGTACACGGTTTGTTAAAAGTATAACAATAATTGATTGATCGAGATCCATCCAAAATGATGTCCCGGTAAAACCAAGATGCCCTATACTTCTTTTAGAAAAATGGCTGCCGCAGCTCGAATCAGATAAAGAAGGCGTATCAAAACCAAGCGCCCTGTCTGAACCCTGCTGCCGTTCAAAAAACTTGCTTATTAACTCTTTTTTAAAACCATATGAATGTTCATGAAAAGCAAATAAAAGTGAAGACAAAAGAACCTTCACATCCATAGCTGTCCCGAAAAGACCGGCATGCCCAGCTATACCCCCCACAACATAGGCATTATCATCGTGTACTAAACCATTTAGAAGTATTTTGCGCCAGGGGCAAAGTTCTGTAGCGGCAAAACAATCCACATAACTCTCAGAATTAAGGCATGCAAAAAAAAGATGTTCAAGCCCAAGGGGCCTGTAAATATCTTGAATTACTAAGTAGTCTAAAGATCTTCCAGATACCTTTTCAACAATCCATTCAAGAACCATAAATCCAAGGTCGCTATATAATGCATCGTTACCTATAGGATGTATAAGAGGTTCATTTATGAGAAAGTTCCTTAAAGCATTTTTTCGAAAATTATACGGAATTTTTAGCAACTCAATATAATATGGTCGATAATCAGGCAGACCGGAATTATGACAAAGAAGATTTCTAATAGATATTTGTTTCTTATCCGTATTTCTAAATTCAGGCAATACTGTTCCAAGATTTTGATCAAGATCCAGCTTTCCTTGCTGAATCAACTTCATCACTGCCAATGTAGTTGCAAGAGGTTTTGTAAGGGACGCCAAATCAAAAACAGTGTTTTTTGTCATTATGCGTTTTGAGAATATATTTGCATATCCATAAGCCTCAAAAAAAACAATCGAATCATTTTTTGAAACCAAAAGTACCCCTCCAGGGAATACCTTGTCTTTGACGCCCTTTCTCATCAAATCATTAATTTGAGACATACGAGGTAAGACTTTTGGTAACAGTTCGCTGTTCACAGTTTTTTTAAATGAATCTTGTAATGATTGATAGTAACAGTTCACGGTTGTCGGTTCACGGTTCACGGTTAATTGCCTTGAATTCTCACAACCGAGCCTCTTATTTCTTGTCAGCCTCTGGCTGATATGTTTGATCAACCGTAAACTGTAAACCGACAACCGTAAACTGTTTAAGATGTAGCCGCTTCATGAAATGAAAGTAAACTCCTGTCGGAATCAAGAGTTGCCGTAATTCCGAACGGAATAGTAATATTGTTTCTCCCATGTCCTGCTTCAAGACCGGCAAGAACAGGAATATCATCATCCCTGAAAATATTATCAACCACACTAAAAACTTCTTTAATCTTGCCGCAATCTTCAAAAAAGCCTAAAATAAGACCGGCAATACCCTCAAAACATCCGGCCATTTTCATCTGAGTCAGCATTCTGTCGATTTTATATGCAGCCTCCCCCCTGTCTTCAAGAAAAAGAATATGACCTTTAAAACCGGGCTGAAAAGGAGTCCCCGCCAGGTGGCACAAAGTAGCAAGATTCCCTCCTGAAACAACTCCTGAAGCCGAACCATGTCTAAGCGTAATGCCGTTTTTTATTGTTATTTTAAGCTTACTGTCTGAAAAAAAAGCAGCCATCATTGATTTTTTCGTCTTTTGAGAAGCATCAGCTATAGTTGTTACCATTGGGCCGTGAAATGTTACAAGGCCACACTTTATATATATAGCAGATAAAATTGCAGACACATCGCTGAATCCAACAAAAATCTTTGGATTATTCCGTATGATATTATAATCCAACAATGGAAGAATTCTTATCGAGCCATATCCTCCTCTTGCACAAATAATGGCCTTTATTGAACCGTCTGCAAAAAGCTTATTCAACAAATTTGCCCTATGAACATCAGGCCCGGCAAGATATGTATTTTTGTCAAATATATCATCTAAAACATCTACACATAACCCCATTGATTCCAAAACATGAACACCAAGATTATAATTCTCCATATCAAAAGGGCTGGCTGGAGCGGCGATTCCGACCTTATCGCCAGGTTTAAGCCGGGCAGGTATTAGTATATTTTTTGACTTCATATTAAAACGACCAGTGCATCAAGATTTGGGTAGATAGAGCAACCATCATTAAACAGGAAAAAATATTTTTTTACATTCTTTTACAGGTAATCTGAGCCTTTTAAGGGCTATTTCCGCAACCTGTGATACCGGATCATACATCTGCGAAACAGGAGGATTGTAAGCAAGTTCGGCATCCATAATATCATAGAGGGTCATGCCGCCGTGTATGGCAAGAGCAAACAAATTAATTCTCCATGCAGCGCCTTCCTTCCCCACAGCCTGCGCACCGAGGATCTTTCCGGTGCTTGATTCAACAATGACTCCAATTCTGATTTCTTCAGCGTCAGGCATATAATGTGGTTTTATCTCCCGTTTTGTAAAGAATGCCTTTGCCTCATAGCCCAGACTTTTTGCGATTTCAAGAGTATAGCCGGTTGAAGCTATCTCAAGACCACCTATAACTGTAACAAATGTGTTCAAAGCGCCTGGATAAGAGCTGTTGCCTCCTGCTGCATTTATTCCAGCCGTCATCCCCTGCCGGTAAGCCGAGGTTGCAAGCAACATAATGGTTGGCGTCCCATCTATCCGGGAATAAGTCTGCACAAGATCGCCAACTGCATACACATCTTTTACAGATGTCTCCATCCTGTTGTTAACAACAACAGCGCCTTTTTCTGTTTTTGCGCCCGCCAATTCAGAAAGCCGCGCATTTGCCTTCATCCCCACAGCCATAACAACTATATCGCAGTCTATATTTTCACCGGCAATTTCTACAGATTCCACTTTATGCGTACCATTTATACGGTCTATGCCCTTACCAAAAAGAACTCTGATTCCAAGCCTTTCAAGATGTTCAATTATAATACTCCCCATTGATGGTTCCAGGTTTCGCGGAAAAGGGGGAGGGGTTCTCTTTGTTATTACCACATTAAGTCCCAGTTTCTTCAGCCCTACCGCAATCTCCAGACCGATAGAGCCTCCGCCTACGACAACCGCTTTCTTTTTATTGGAAGATTTGGCAGCCTGAAGAAGAGCTTCACTGTTATCAATATCAGATACAAAATAAACTCCTCTGTCCGCAAGCTCCTTTGCACCGGGAACTCCGAGGATAATCGGCGATGCGCCTGTTGCAAGTATCAATGAATCATACTTGATCTCCTTCTCCTGTGAAGTCGCCAGGTCAAGTGCTTTTACTATTTTTCTTTCCGCATCAACGGAAACAACTTCGTGAAAAAGGAGCTTGCTCAGCCTGTTTTTTACTTCAGGCACATTATATTTCAGCTCATCAAAATCTTTAACAACGCCTTCAACAACAAAGGGAAGACCGCAGGGAGAAAACTGATCAAAATTTCTCTTCTCAATAATGGTTACATGGCTTTTTCGGTTATAACTCAGAGCGCTCTTTGAAGAATAGAGCCCGCCTGCTCCAAGACCGACAATTACTATTTCCATACTATCATCCTGCAAGGCACGGTTTGCGGGCAGCGCTTATTTCATCAAGTCTTCTTACCTTGCTTTTGCCTGGAGCATTATGCAGCAAGTCCGGGGACTCCTTTGCTTCATTTGCAATAGCCTTAAATGCTTCAATAAATTTGTCGATATCTTCTTTTGACTCTGTTTCCGTTGGCTCCACCATTATTGCCCCGTGAACCACAAGCGGAAAATAAACGGTTGGAGGATGAAAGCCGTAATCCATAAGGCGCTTGGCCATATCAAATGTGGTAACATGGTCGTCCCTCTGTTTTTCATCGGAAAACACGCATTCGTGCATACACGGCCTGTCATATGCGAGGTCTAAAGTATCCTTCAGGCTTTCCTTTATATAATTTGCATTTAAAACAGCAAGACGGCTGGCCATCTTCAGATCTCTCGGCCCCATACTTATGATATAGCTGTAAGCCTTAATCATAACTCCAATATTTCCGTGGAAAGCCTGCACTTTGCCAATAGATTCGGGATAATTATCAGAAAACTCATAATTGCCCTTATCTTCAACAATACGGGGAACTGGCAGAAATTGCTCAAGATGCTTCTTCACACAAACGGGCCCCGAACCTGGGCCTCCTCCACCGTGGGGTGTGGAAAATGTCTTATGCAGGTTCAGATGCATTACGTCAACGCCGATTTTTCCCATTTTTACTATACCCATTACAGCATTCAGGTTTGCGCCATCGCAATAAACAATTCCTCCTTTGGAATGAACAATTTCAGATATTTCCCTGATGTTCTCTTCAAAAAGGCCAAGCGTGTTTGGATTTGTCAGCATTATTCCAGATGTGTCTTCATCCATTAAATCAGCAACAGACTCAGCAGAAAGAATTCCGTTTTCATTGGACTTAACCTGTACGGAACGATAACCGCACAGGGTTGCAGTCGCCGGATTTGTGCCGTGGGCTGTATCAGGGACAAGAATCCTGGAACGCTGTGCACCTCTATTTTTGTGATAAGCATGAATAATTAACATGCCTGTAAGCTCTCCGTGCGCTCCTGCCGCAGGCTGAAGGGTTATTGCATCCATGCCGGTAATCTCAGTAAGATATCGTTCAAGCTCAAACATCATCTTGAGCGTTCCCTGAGAAAGACCTGTCGGAAGTAGTGGATGAGCTCCGGCAAGGCCTGAAAGCCCTGCCTGTCTTTCGTTTGTCTTTGGACTGTATTTCATGGTGCATGAACCCAGCGGATACATGCCTGTGTCAACCCCAAAATTCCACTGGGAAAGTCTGGTGTAATGTCGTACTACATCAACCTCGCTCAAATCAGGGAAATCAGGGCCTTCTCCGGCTAATTCATTGTCGAGGGGAAAAGATTCAACATCTTGCCGCGGTAAAGAATAACCGCATCTCCCTTTTTTGCCTTTTTCCCAAAGCAGCGGCTCATTTAAAATAAGTCCTGTGGCGCCCACGGTTTCCTTCATAGTTTAACCTCCCTGACAAGAGCATCCATGTCGTTTTTCGACATGGTTTCCGTCGCGCATAAAAGATAGTGGCCTGTAAGTTCCGGATAGTATTCAGTTAGAGGAAGACCTGCTACAATTTTCTTATCCAGAAGACGATCATAGACAGAATCAAAACCTGCGGGGAATTCCACCACGAATTCATTAAATGTCGGACTTTCAAAACTAATTTTAAATCCTGCTTTCTTCAATTCCTGCTTTAGATATTCAGCCTTGTCATGATTAAGCTCGGCAAGTTTCTTTATTCCGCTACCTCCCACTGATGCCATATAAATTGCAGCCGCAAGCGCACAAAGGCTGTTATTGGTACAGATGTTGGAAGTGGCCTTCTCGCGGCGAATATGCTGTTCCCTTGTTGCAAGCGTGAGAACAAAACCTCTTTTTCCATCCAGATCCTTGGTTTTACCGACCAGACGACCAGGCAGGCTCCGCATATATTTCTTTCTGCCGGCAAGCATACCAAGAGCCGGTCCACCGAATGAACGGGGAATACCCATGCTTTGACCTTCCCCACAAACAATATCGGCATCCTGGCTGCCTGGATTTTTTATAAGCCCGTATGAAAGAGCTTCTGTGAAGCATGTAATAAAAAGAGCCTCTTTATTGTGGATCTTCTCTCCAGCCCTCTTAAGGTTTTCAATGCATCCGAAAAAATTAGGAGACTGAACTGCAACAGCCGCAAGATCATTGAGTTCATCAAGCCCTGCAAGATCAGTCAAACCGTTCTTGAGATAAGGAAGCTCCAATACTTGATATCCGGTCGGCTCAAAATAAGTTCGAACCACTTTTCTATAGAGAGGGTGAATCAAACTTGAAACAGCCACCCTTTCTTTTCTTGTTATACGAACAGCAATAAGAAGCGATTCGGCAAGAGCTGTTGCGCCATCGTAATGCGAGGCAGTTGCCACTTCCATTCCTAAAAGGCGGGCGGCAAGTGTCTGATACTCGTAAATTGCCTGAAGTGTTCCCTGGCTGACTTCCGGCTGGTAGGGAGTATAAGAAGTTACAAACTCCGACCGGCCAAGAAGGAAAGATACTGAAGCAGGTATATAATGTTCGTAGCTACCTGCACCCATGAAAACCTTATAATCCGGTGATACCGCCATAGCTCCGGAAAGAGCAGACATATGAGAATCTAGTTCCCACTCGGTCAAAGCATCTGGCAGTTGTAAATCATCCTTGCTGATGCAATCATCAGGTATTGTCGAAAAAAGATCATCAATATTATCAGCTCCAACAACCTGCAACATTGATTTAATATCTTCGCTGGTATGAGGAAGATAACGCATTTATTTAAGTTCCTTTCAATTTTTCCAGGCAGGCTTCACTTGTCATCAGTCTATCCATCTCAGAAGGATTACCGGGATTGATCACAACAAACCACCCATCGCCGTAGGGGCTGTTGTTTACCAGTTCAGGAGATTCTTCAAGATCGTTGTTAACAGAAACGATTTCACCGCTGATCGGCATATAACATTCTGAGACAGCTTTAACAGATTCAACAGTTGCAAATACTTCTCCCTTTTTAAAAGTATCTCCAGCCTGCGGCAGTTCAACAAAAACAATATCTCCTAACTGATCCTGAGCATAGTCGTCAAGACCAACTCTAACTTTATCATCCTCAAGCCTGGCCCATTCATGATCATCCGTATAACGAAGATCTGCCGGCAAATTCAATTCACTGATCTCTTTCATGGTTTCTCCTTTT
>JAYEFW010000339.1:0-9014 GCA_034658795.1 Thermodesulfobacteriota bacterium | reverse complement strand
CCGCTCAACTACTGAACTAACGTTATGATTTCAACAAAGCTTTTGCTATCTTTAGGATCGTCCGGTGATTTATCACGAGGCCTATTATCATTCCATAGTTTGGGTAACACAACATGACGTTTTAGTTCTTCTAAATCGTTAACTGATGGCATATTTGAACAGACGACAGCACCGCGTTGAATACCATGACATTTGGAGATGTAAAACTCCAAGCTTCTAAAGCCATTTATGGGTAAAATATCATAAAATAATTGAAGAACTTCTTCCTGTATTTTACTTATTGGACCCCAAAAAGTATTTAAGAGCGAAACTCCAAGGTAAACATGTTCAGTTCTAATATGTTCAGGCATATTAGTCATTATTGTAGAATAGGTACCGTCCTCATGAGGCTTAATACTGAAATCTAAAACCAAGTTTTTTTTAAGTTCTGTTAGAAATGATGGTTTTTTATCTTTGGATTTGGAAAGATAATCTAAGTCGACAATAAGACCATTCAGGCGTGAGAGGAAGTCTGAGCCTTTATTTGGTTTAATGAGGTCATTAATTGGCGAAGTAGAAGCAAATATCCACACTGCAGGTGATAATTGATAAGTTCGCCCGTCTTTAATAAACGACCCATTCCAGATAGGGCTCAACAGTAATCCCATGCCTGAATGACCTTCTATTTCACAATTTATTTCGTCTAAGAAAACCAGGATTTTCTTTTTTGAACTACCTTGAAGCGAGCATATTGTGTCAAAGCAATCAACAAGGTCGTTACTATTTGCCATCTGTGCAAGCGAAAATTCTTGGAAATTCATATCAAAATGCTTTGCAATACAGTTTGCGAGAAAACTCTTTCCCCATCCAGGGCTAGAAACTAAAAGGCAATTGAATGGATGCTTAGGATTATGTTGAACATTAAATTGAGAAATTCTTCTAACCAATTTATTAATATCATTTCGTTTGGGTCCGCCAACACAAATATACCTCTCAATAATCCCTTCGCCCCTCCAAACTTCGAGTCTTTTTTGTTTTTTTAACTCAAGGATACCACATTTGATTGATGATTTATTCCAATTGTCCCACTCATCATCATAAACTGATTCAAATATACCTTCGGCACTTCTAATGCCTAATGCATCTAAAGCAGTTGCATAGTCTCCATAAAAATGAAGATCCTCTTCGTTCCATGCACTACTAGCCTTCTTAATCCACTCATAGCCACATTGCAGCGCATGGAAGCATTCTGTTCCAAAATTGTCAATTTTATTGGTAGAAAGATCTTGAGCAATCAATGCGATGAAGAACATTGTTGTGCGACCGATTGTAATAAGCTGATCTGGCCCTATATAACTATTGATATTAAAACATTTATTGCCATCTTTCGCTATAACAGTATTATCATCAAATATGACAGCAGCCCTTTGAGTATGTATTTTTTTGTTTTTTGGTGCAAAGGTTTTACCATCTTTCCATATGCTGTCGCCTGTTAATTCTCCCAATAGCTCAAGGGATGAACGACCCAGCTTATTATTAAATCGCCATCGTCTTGGCCCTTTTATGTGTTGAGCTAATTTATGATCAATGACTTTTAGTCTTAATTTTATACCCTTGCTTTTTAGTATTTCTAACCACTCAGGGTTTTCAATTTTAGACCTTATATACCATTTAATCTTTTTTGAACTTGCTACTCCTATAGCATTAATAAGTTCTTTAATAGTTTTATCGTTTACTACTCCCTTGCCGTGGTCTTCTATGACGATAGCTGCGATACTGGAAGGATCCATCTCTTTAAAACATGAATAATCCAATTCAACAATTGGCCGTTCCCAGTCAAACCTATATAGGAGGTTGGGGCGCCCACCCTTATGTCCTTCATAACAACGAATTATCCTATTTGTGGATGCTTTTTTGCCTTTTTTAACTAGATTAATTAAGTTTAAGTTATGGTGATAATTACAATCACAATTAGTCATTGAAAGTTGTTTCTTATATGGACAAATGCGTTTATTGTTATCTTTTTTAACAGGCATTAAGCTATGAATTGTGTATGGCGTTAGATGTTTTTCTTCAATATGTTCTGGACAAAGTGTACATTGAAGTATATCATTATCCAAGTCGTTCCAAGAGCCATATCCAATTATATTATATTGCTGTTTATCATTAAAATATTTCCTCAGTACTTCAAGAATCTCTGAAGCACCACATAAGCTTATCATTCTCTTGTCAATTTCCGTATGTTTACTTAAGTAGTGGGAATCGCCAGTATGCGAGCTACTATCGGAGTTGTTTTTGGCTACCAACCAATTTTCGTCAATAAACCAATCACCAATCACCAATATTGTTTTATTTTGACCATTCATTTTTTCCTCTTTTACAACGGATGCCCTTCCTCACTGTGCCCATGTCACGAAACTCCACAAAGCTCAAAAAATCCATACCAAATTAGCTGGTTATGGTCAATAGAAAACCATCTTGCCCGGGCTGGCTGATGGATAGGCAGGTCTTAAACAGGATAGCATTCAACATTTGAGAAGGATGATTTTGACTCCAAAATTGCCATTGTAACGCCTCAGTAAGAATCAGTCAGGATCGGCTATTCTATAAAATCAGCAGGTTGGCACTGGCCCATCTTCATAAGAATCGCCGCATCTACCCGAATCGAATACCGAACAAACCGCTGTCCTCAGTAGCATCCGTTAAGCGGGTCAGGACGATGTATTGCTCCAGATCAATGTCCTTTAGCAACTCGGAGGGCAGTGCATCTTCATTCATGGAAACAACGTACTGAAACCCGAGGCTGTCAGCCATTTTTGCTCCAAGCTGCAATGCTTTCGCAACCTGTCGTTCATCGACACCATCGAAAAGATGGCTGTCATGGAAGAGAAAGCCCGGCCCGATGCCTCGTTATGCACAGAACCTCATTAGCATCATGTCAAAGCAAAATACCTGCATGTTTGAAATCCCGCTGCTCCTTTTGCCATGAATTGCGGCCCGTTGAGACTTTCACTGATCACGAGAGTGCCAGCATCTTCATAGAGGGCGTCGGAGATCTCCTCAAAAGAAAGTAATTGCCATTCGCAGAATATCGCTTTCTCATCAATGACACACCCTGCAGTATGCCCTTCAAGGCACTTAAGCAAAGATGATAATGCCTTATCATATTAAAATAACAAGGTGTTGAAAAAGGTAAGCTACTCATCTGCTTCCAAGACAACTCCACCAAATAAATGATTATTAATATTTTTTAAAACATAAACACACCACGCACACCCGACAACAACTCCCATATATTTTTATAATCGGAATCGGAACCGGAAAGGGGGGCCTTTTTAGGGCGTATCATAGGCCAGTCATTTTTTCCCATGCTTTTCTAGAAATCACGGGTCTCATGAACAGATGTTTCCCCACCATTTTTTCCGTCCTCGTTTCCAATTCCTCTCCTAACTTGCACGCAAATATTGTTTGTTTTGGAGCGAATGCATTACATCACGCTTTATCCTGTTAATTACTTTGTACGTAACATCTTTCAATCTTTCGTATTGTTTGCGGTCAATGCCTGTAAGAAGTTCTCCATGTGCTATTTTATTTCGATATTTCAAAAGCAAATGAATTTTCCCTTCAATGTCTTCAAACTGATCGTGGGGAAAACCCAACCGGTAAAGGTTTTTGCGAAGCACTACTGGTTTAAGATTGGATTCGGTATCAACAACATGATCGGGAATATTCACGGTTCGCTTATCAAAGAGGCTGATTCGTTCAATAAATTCACGGTCTCTGGCGAATCGGTGCAACTCGGTGTCGTTCGGAAGTGTTCGACGAAAATCATCGCATTTCTTTTCAGGATTCCGTAATGCGCGAAAAAGATCGGCAAGTGATGCTGCGGCAATTGCATAGTCAGCATCGCTACACTTGATCCCCTCATCGTTTATAGTTTTAACATACAAGCATAAAGCGAATTTACAAAACCCCTCAAAATGTGCGTAAAGCAACAGTATTAACGGTCTTCTGAATTGATTTTGCTCTGTTTCGGATTCAAGCTTGGCGGATTGATTGTGGAAAAATCGAATTTCCCTCTGTCGCCAAGCTTGATCGTTTTCAAGTTCCGCCCAGAGTTGTGCGATATTCATAATATCCCTTTCACTCGATCTTCAACAAAACCAATACGTTCTTGCAAAGGCCCCGGTGAGTTTTTACCACCGCCTGTTGTGATGCGAATGAACTCTTCATCGAATTTTATGCCTTCAAGCACTTGCTTCAACTGATTTAGTTTTTGGGGATCCTCGGATGAAAGCCTGTTAAGGGCTTGCTGTAGCCCAACAGTAAAAGCTTCATAGTGGTATACACTGAACCCCTTTGTCATTTTGTCACGCGTCTTGTTTGCACGTGCAAAGGCATATTCCCCCAATGTTTGATCAAGGAGAGTAAACGTTTTTAGGAAAACGGCTCTCTCCTGTTCATAATCGAAAGGACAATCAATGTTAGGATCAGCAACGGCTTCCATGTATTCAGTCAAAAAATCCGCAACATCGTGCTTGAAACGAACCCTCCAGTTTTTAAAGGCAAAAAAACGAAGAACCAACTCTTGGTCAAATGCTGTTAATGTGTGTTGTTGCGTTAGTATCTCGGTGCACCGTTTAAACATTTCATCTTTGCTCAGTTCAATAATAAAATCATTGAATGTGGGATCTAACAGGCGAATTGTGCAATTGCGGAGCTGTTGCTCTGTTAAGAGTTGTCCGCCGGTGTTCAGGCGTTTAAACATGTGATATTTGAACTGAGTATCGCTGCCTTTACGGACCACTTCGACTCTGACAAAGGCGCGTTTTACCCGAATTTGTAAAGCAGTCCCCAAATCGTCAAAGGTTTTCCCATCTAACTCTTTGACGATATCACAATCTGTCAATACTAATTTTTCCCCAAGACGTACCTCAGGTTCGAGGTGATGAGCCTCTAATTCGCCCCGCAAATGCAAGTATGATGAAATACGTTGAAGGCCGTCAATCAAGAGGTATTTGCCGCTCTCCTCTTCAATTACATAGATAGGAGGAACGGGCATTTCCAACAACAAAGATTCAATAAAGCGAGACCGTGCCCCTTCGGACCATTGAAAAAGCCTTTGATAATCAGGGCTGATATCCAGCTCATTACTTTTATACATATCCAGCAATTCATTGAACGAAATATCAAGACTTTGCGTATGAACCTGTTTTAGTCTGCTATCTATAGCAGTTATCAGATCGACTATTTCTTCACCCTGTTTATTGGTCGCCATTGCCGAGATCCTCTCAATTAATTATTTATGAAACAAAGGACGCTTTCGGTAGCATTGAATAGTTTTCGATATTTTTTAATAGTTGGATTGATGCCTGCCATCGTCCTTGTCATGCCGAAATTTGTCTTACTCCCTAAACTCAAACCATTGGCGCTTGCCATTTCGATAAACATGCGGGGCAGGTTGTTGTGAATATCTTTATAATAAGAGTCCTGGACAACAAGTGCGCATAAGCCTCCGGGGATCAAAACCCTGTGAAGTTCCTTCAGTGAACGATAAATCGCATCAAAATATTGCACATGGTTTTTATAATAATAAGATTTCGACGCCTTGGATCTGTGCGATGCGAGTTGCTCAAGAAACATATTGCATGTCGCTCCCCAGTCAGGTGGAGGCGTTGGTATGGTTTTGGGCACTGTGGAGGTGCCGATAAGCTTTTTACGCAGTTCCCTAAAGCTGCCATCAAGTGTATAGCCAAGCACGGCAAGCTCCGTCATGGTTGCGACGGCATAATCAATACGAGTGCAATATGGCGGTGATGATAGGATTAAATCGACGGAATTATCTTGGTGAGGCAAAAAGTCGGAGGAAGCAATGCCTATGTGCGCATCGCCGTCGAGGTTTTGTTGAGCAAGCGGTTCATCTTCTATAGCGTCTATCATCAGACGTACTTCTGCCGAAAAAATAGTAAAGAAGGTCTCCCTGCCCGTACGAAGCCGAGCAGCCTTGTTTTTAGGCTTTTTCACCCAGGTCGGATTAGATGTAAAAAACTTTTTAATAATAGTTCGAACTGTACGAAACAGGGCCGTATAGAAGAATGCAGCCAAGTCCGAAAGCGAGTTAATATTATCACAGTTTGCTAATAGATAGAATTTGGAACTATCTATAAGAAGAATTTGAATGTTTTTTTCGAGGTTTCTTATAGCTGCCGTACTGCTAGGAATAAACCATGTGTTAAGGGGGTCATTTGATATCGCAAATATCGATTCCGTACAAGCTGATTTACGTAAAATATCTTCAGCTATTGGCCAAAGGCTTGATTTTTCCCTTCTATTTAGTAGACGAGCTTTTGCAATAACTACCATTGCCGGATTAAGGTCATAGCCGTATGTTCGGTATCCTAAACCGATAGAGGATGTTGTAGTTGTGCCGCTTCCATTCCAGGAATCTACAATACAAGCGCCCCTTGGCAAACCTGACGATTCGAGAATGGAGTGTGCGAATTTCGGTGAGAAACCCGCATAATATGGATACCAGCCGGCCCGACCGGAACGGGCTGAATTATCACGTTTCGGGTTTTGAATAATTAATTTATTAACCATTAGTGCGTAATTCTCTTCATCCTATGTACAATGGAGACGTTGGTTCTAAAACATCTTATGGAGCCAGCAGAATATCTTGTCCTTTTAATTTTTTACTGCCTTCCCTTGAGTATTCTTATAATAGATTATCTCCGCTCACCTGACAACAACTCCCAAACATTTTTATAATCGGACCCCGAAAGGAAAGCGTCTTTAGGGCGCATCCTAGCCCAGTCGTTTTTTTCCATGCTTTTCAAAAAAGCGCGGGCCTTACTGACTGACATTTCACTTGTTTTCTCGTCCGCAGTTACCTTGAACTCCTCTCCCAACCTTTCCGCCACGCTCCGTGGTGCCGAGTTCATCCTCATCAGCACTGCCTCTTCTGTTTTGACCCCGTGATAGATCATAGCTGGGAGCGTATTGATTCTCCGTCGTTCGGATTCAGAAAGCTTCTCAAAATCAATTCCTGAATTCGGCAATTTGCTAAGTGCAGATAAACCCCATGTTCCGGTATTTGCAAGGTTTTTATAAATTGCCTTGCAGGCTGCGGTAATCGTTTTGGTTTGATCGCCTTTAAAGAAACTTTCCGCGATTTTATGAATGCTGTCCCCTTGCATCCATGCCTGGGTGAGTTCACCTATGCGCTTCTTTTCAAAACCGTCACCACCGATCTCCTCAAGGCTGCTCTTGAGTTGCGGTATACGAAGCATCACCACAAACAGATCGGCTATTCTTGACCCAAAATGTGCGTGGACTGCGGTAGGCCTATAGGTTGACCTTATGCTGTATATATACAAACAGCCTATTTTTCATAAATCCTGAAACTGCTTTATGATTCGGCGTATTTCTTTCGCTGAGATGTCTCCCTGGTCAAGTTTCGAATAGATAGTCACAAGAATAACATCCTGGGGAGTTCTGAGCCAATAGATCAGCCGGTAGCCCGAACGTTTACCTTTTTGTATGTCGCTATTTCTCACCCTTGACTTGAAAAGCGTATAGTCCATTCCTGTAATATGATCTCCAACCAATTCACCCTTCTGTAGTCCGTTAATAACAGACTCCAGATCAGTTCTAATGCTGCGATATTTTCTCGCCAGCTTTCTCAAGCTACGTTTGAATTCCGGGGTATACTCAACATGAACACTTTGTGGCGAATCAGTCGGCATTAATGCCATCCCATAATTCAGACACAGGACGCGTTTCCCCTGCCAGCGCTTCTTTCCATCCTTGGGAAAAGCTATTCTCTGCTGGCTTCAATGTTACGCTCTCGCGGAAGAGTCGGACAATTTGTAGAAGATTAGGTAAATATTCTCCTGGCAATTTTTTTATTTCAAGATGCAGCAGTTCCTCATATCTTATCGATTTTGAGCTCATCATAGACCTCTCGTGGAATATAGATCTTGCCGAATAACTGATGAAGTAACGAAATCCGGCCTATCGTGGCTAAAGAAATAATCGGTGTGGCATTAGATACAACCTTCATACATGTTACTCTTGAACAATATGCGGGGTGGTTTTGCTTTCCTTTAGTGAGAGCAGGATAGAATCATCTATCTGTAGTCACATTTCTGTCAACATATCTTTTCCTTTCCCAATGGATTTGCTCAAAAATCCATACCAAATTAGCTGGTTATGGTCAATAGAAAACCACCTTGCCCGGGCTGGCTGATGGATAGTTTTGAGAAGGATGATTTTGACTCCAAAATTGCCGTTATAACGCCTCAATGAGAACCAGTTTAAGCTGGCTATTCTGTAAAATCAGTGGATTGGTATGACCAACCTTCGAACAATCATAAGCGCCCCAGTTCACGCAGGGTCGTCAGATCGTCCTTGAAATCATCCACGTCATAATGCGGTGAAATGCGGTGAGAAGCAAGCAACTGACGAAATTCCCATAATGACATGCCACACAGCTCACGTGCCTTGCCAACTGAGAGCCGACCCTGAGAGTATAAACTGATTGCTATTTCTACTTTCAGATCATTTACTGTCAGCCTGGCAGAATCTAATATATCCTGAGAAATTTCTAACGTATTCAAAGCACTCATTATTTACCTCATATTCTGTTTATTTCTTAGGATTTCTGGGACATCTCTTCACATTTTCAGTTTTAGAACAATCCCCTGTGTATAAACTTTCATTAGCCAGTAAAGAAGACCATATTCAGCGCGGGTGCCAGTGATAATGCATATAGTTCGTGGCTTGTAGTTCATAGTTGATAGCTCGTAGCTCGTAGTTGGTAATTTGTAGCCAAAAGCTTAAAGCTTAAAGCTCAAAGGTGAATCGTTTTTGTTTTTCTGCATCATTGCCATCAGCCCGATGCTTTCACCATCAATTTCATATTTTAAGAAGCTGTCCAACGGCATTTTTTTTGCGGCATCAATGAATTCAATGCCAACAATACTTCCATCAGACGACACATCGATATTGATCCCCTCTTCAATTTCAATTACACC
>JAYEFW010000338.1:0-2025 GCA_034658795.1 Thermodesulfobacteriota bacterium | reverse complement strand
GATATTGAAGCTGCTTTAAGAAAGGGAATATTATCAAGAGCATTTGCACCTGTGCTTTGCGGTTCTGCAACAAAAAATATAGGAATAAATCTTGTTTCAGATTTTATTGTCAATTGTATGCCTTCGCCCCTTGACAGGGGTCCCATAATCGGTACTGATCCGTCGGGCGAAAATGAAATCAAATGTCATCCTGATCCTGATGCGCCTTTTTCCGCATTTGTATTTAAAACTGTGGCGGATCCATATGCCGGCCGTCTTTCAATATTCAGGATTGTTTCAGGTTCGCTAGGATCAGACGGCACTTTCTATAATTCAAACAAAGACTCAAAAGAAAGATTCAACCAGCTTTTAATGGTTACAGGCAAAGAACAAAAACCAATTAACGAAGCAGTTCCGGGAGCCATTGTTGCTGTAGCCAAACTTAAAGATACCGTTACCGGTGATACGATTTGCAGTGAAAGTAATAAAGTAAAATTCAAATGCGTGGAACCACTTCCAACACTTATTTCGTTTTCTCTTGAATCCAAAACAAAAGGAGATGAAGATAAAGTTTTTATTTCTCTTTCAAAGTTGTTAGAGGAAGACACGGCTTTAAAACTTACTAGAAATTCTGAAACAAAGGAAATCCTCTTATCCGGAAGAGGCCAGGTACATGTTGAGGCTACTATTGAAAAACTTAAAAGGAAGTTTAATGTTGAAGTCCTCTTAAATATTCCGAAAATTCCCTATAAAGAGACAATCAAAAAAAAGGTGCGTGTTCAGGGAAAACACAAAAAACAGTCAGGCGGACATGGTCAGTATGGCGATTGCTGGATTCAGATAGAACCCTTAGAACGAAGCAAGGGATTTGAATTTGTGGATGCTATTGTTGGCGGCGCAATACCTAAAACTTACATTCCTGCTGTGGAAAAGGGAATACTGGAAGTCTGTCAGAAGGGAGTTCTTGCGGGGTTCCCATGTGTTGATTTCAAGGTTACGCTTGATGATGGATCATATCATGCGGTAGATTCTTCTGAAATGGCTTTTAAGATCGCGGGTTCTCTTGCTTTTAAAAAGGCTGCAGAAGAAGCAAAGCCGGTTCTTCTGGAGCCTGTGATGAAGGTTTCAATAATTACACCCGATGAATTTATGGGAGATATTATGGGTGATCTGAACAGCAGGCGAGGCAGGGTGCTGGGAATGGATACCAAAGGCAAAAATCAGGTCATAAATGCCCACGTGCCTATGTCTGAATTTTTAACCTATGCGCCGGATCTTAATTCTATGACAGGCGGTCGTGGAACATTTTCAATGGAATTATCACATTATGACGAAGTCCCTGCTCAGATATCGCAAAAAATTATAGAAGAAATAAACAAAAATAAGGAATAATGTACTCAGGTGGAAGGCTGAAGTCGAAGGCTGTCAGGAATCTTCAGCCTTCAGCCTTCCACCTGAGTACCCCCCTGCCCTGCTATCCCTATAAATCTGCTGAAAATTCTTCTCTTATCCCCCTTTTTTCCTCTTGCAATGGATTTGTGATACCAGTTATATTAGGAACGTGGACGAAATAACTTCCCCAACTATACATCACAGCTTCAGGCCGCCTTTGTCCGGTCTCAAATCACAAAAATATTGAAATAGCTCGCTATTCCTTCAACTTTTGTGATCTGAGATCGAACAAATTCGACCCAAATCTGTGCGCCTACTTGAGGAAGTTAATTCGTCCACGTTCCTTAGGTAACAGTTCACGGTTGTGAGGTTATAGTTTTATGTTTTGAACAACCGTAAACTGTGAACTGTAAACCGAAACCCTTCTATACATATCGGAGGTGCTATTAAAATGAATCCGATAGATACTATTTTAAAGAATACAAGAATGAGGACTAAGCTTCTCGTGGCAACCATGATGGTTGTTAGCTTTTTCATGGGACTAAGTCTCTATAAAAGTTTGACCATACATAAAGAAACCGCCATGAACCAGGTGGCCAGCTTATCGGACGATCTGCTTGAAAGTATTTATAGTGGAATTAAATTCCCTATGTC
>JAYEFW010000337.1:0-2029 GCA_034658795.1 Thermodesulfobacteriota bacterium | reverse complement strand
GCAGCCCTGTCAGATATGACATCCGCATAAACCTCGCGCGGATGCACCTGGCTGCGATCCACCAGGCCAATGGTGACAATCCTTTTTTTAATTACTTCATGAGCGCCATTAAGGGAAATGCAGACAAAATGTTCCTGCTTTTTATCGGCAATATCAGCCAAAAGCGGTATCACATCCTGGGCGCCGGTTATTTTTACAGTATCTTTAATCAGATGCCGTCTTGCCAGTTCAAAAGCGGATAAAATCTGGGCAGCCTTAGCCAGGCCCATTCCACGCACCGCCGTGAGATGTTCGACAGATAAATTTTCCCTGTGCTTGCGGATCAGTTTAGCAACATTTTTGGAAATAGTTACAAGGCTTTGCCCCTCAACACCCCGCCCAAGAATAGCGGCCACCAGTTCCTCATCAGTTAAGGCGGATGCGCCTCTTTCCTTTAATTTTTCCCGTGGGCGATTGTGGACAGGCAGGTCTTTGATATTTTTCATAGTCATCTTTCAAGGAAAGTTTGTCTTTTAATCAGCCTTCATTATTCCGATTGCATTTCATTCAATCTATTATAAACCTTATACAACATCCAGTCCCTCACAACATTTCCAAAGGTGGTGTCATCCATAATTTTTGTAAATATATCCAGGTTGCTGTCCATTCTTTCTATTAATTTATTTTGGAACATATCTTCAAAACCGAATTTAAAATTACCAATGCTGTTGTTTTTGGCCTGCTCTGATAATTTTTCATCCGCAACCAGTTCCTCTTCAATTTGAGTAAAGAAATATTTATCAGCATCAGTAAAATCCGTTCCAAATCTATCGTTTAAAATTTCAATAATCTCCGAGAGCCTGGCTAATTCTTCTTTTTCTTTTTTTGTCCCGGCATCCGTTATTGGATAAAGCGTGCTCTCACTGTCTTTTTCAAGAACAATTGCACCTTCTCTTATTTTTTGCAGCCTGTAGTATTCCAAAGCCACTTCATCGTGGAGTTTAAATCTATCCGAAACATCCCGCTTTGGCAGCTTGTTGAGGAGAAGGCGCGCGTACGCATAAAACTTTTCCAATTCCATATCCGCAAACGGCATGATCTGGGATAAAAAAGAATAAAGCCGAATAAAAACGGTCAAGGTATGTTTGAAATCTTCCTGTTCTTCTTCGTCTTTTATAGCCTTATAACGGTCAACCGCAGGATCGATGAAAGAATTAAGCATTGCGTGGTCTTTTACGCTGCTAAGCTTACGTGATTTAAAAAAGATTTTGGAAAAAGCATCTATTTCAGACTGCCAAATGATCTGAAAATCTTCGAGTTTGTTTTTCAGGTCATAGAGTTTGTTTGGATCGGTTGTTGAAGAAAGCGCAGTCTGTTCATAATAGGGTTGAAATGCATCTAATATTTCCTGCTCGTCATTTGCAAAATCAAGAATAAACGTATCTTCTTTCCCGGGATATATTCTGTTCAAACGAGAAAGTGTTTGAACTGCTCTAACGCCGGACAGTTTTTTATCCACATACATGGTGTGTAGCAACGGCTGATCAAAACCTGTCTGATACTTTTCCGCAACCAGCAGGATTTGATACTCATTTGTTGCAAATTTTTCCGGCAGTTCTTTTTCCTTAAACCCATTGATTTCATATTCGGTATAGGAAATGCCGGTGTCCCTGTCGGTAAAAGCGGTAAATGCAACAAGCGTCTTGATATCGGTATATCCTTTTTCCTTAATGTATTTATCAAATTCTGTTTTATACCGGATAACATGGGGCCTGGATGAAGTGACAACCATTGCCTTTGCTTTCCCGCCTATCCTGGGCATAACGCATTGCCGGAAATGTTCAATAATAACCTCTGTTTTCTGAGCCAGGTTATGGGGATGAAGAGAGAGAAACCTGGCTATTGCCAGGCGCGCCTTTTTCTTATTGAGGTCCGGGTCTTCTTCAATGGCTTTTGACAGTCTGAAATAGGTCTTATAGGTAGTGTAGTATTTTAGCACATCAAGAATAAAATTTTCTTCAATCGCCTGTCTCATGGAATAAAGGTGAAA
>JAYEFW010000336.1:7618-9068 GCA_034658795.1 Thermodesulfobacteriota bacterium | reverse complement strand
AATTCGCGAAGAATGTTATATGTGATTATATGTGGATGCGCTATGCCAATTGCTTCACCGTGCTTGTCGGCAATACGGATAAGCAGTTTTATTTGTTTTCTGATAAAATCAGGTTCCTGAAAATGATCAATAAATACATCTCGTTGAGCGAATGGAAGCTGCAAAAGCCGGGCGGATGGTTTGCAGAGACTTTTTGATGTTGTAAGGCTGTCAATGAAAAACAGGTTTCTTTTTTTCAGGATAGAAAATATTTGATCAGAAATTTGAAAACTCAAAAGTAACTTGTTAACAATTAGAGGTGGCGGGCATTTAAATTTAAAACGGCTGACTGTTTGAGCGTATTAGTGAGCATTAAGAAAAAAGAGGCACTTTTGTATATTTTTGTTAAAAGGATAAACTCAAGCCATAACGTTCTATTTTTCTGAGTGATATTAATACTCTTTTTTCTTTAGGCTCACTTATGCGCGAGTTTCAGACGTTCTTAAATTTAATTGCCCGCTGCCTCTGGTTAATCTCATATTTGAGTTTTCAAATTTCTGTTGATAGATTTGAGTTGAGCTGGTGGTCATTTTTGACCCCTGTGGTTGTTGACTCCTTTGAACATAACTCGCATGTCTTGAACGGTGTCCTTGAGTTCGGGCGGGGAGAATAATGTTAGATCGTTACTCATGTTTTCGTCCCAGTGGCTTTATGAACCCATTCGTAGAACTTTGTCTTCAGAAGCGGGTTATCCATCCAAGACTGGTCGGGTTCGGGATCTTGGATGACTTCTTCGACGGATTTGAGTCGTGGCATAGGCTTTGAACTGATGTGTCCTTTGCCCGTCACCCATCGAATCTGTCGGGCTTTCTGTATGGCGCGGACAATGAGGTTGGTCATCTGGCAATCACCTATGCAGTAGTCCATTACCTTCTGATGATTTCCTGCACGCCATTGCTTTGGTGCGTCCGCGCCGTCCATGAGTTTCTCTTGCAGGATGCCCATTCCTTTTGCCACTTTTCCCAGCCCGACGGGGAAACCGGCCTGGTTGAAGAACTGGAACATGGGATCGTAGCTCTTCAGAGCGATACGTGCGGCGAAGGCCATGTCATCGGCCTGATGGCCTATCCATTTCAAATCGAAGCCCAAGCCATTCCACGCGCACACCATGAACCCTTTTTGTTGCATCTCATCGAGATACTCAAGCAAATCATGAGCACGTTCCCGCGTCAGGTTCAACGCGGGACGACCCTCCTCATCGTCCGAATACCACACCCGCTCTTCACTATTGTGTATCGCCGTCGCCCCCACCGAAATATGAAACGGCGCATACTTCTCCATGTCCTCGTGCTTCCCGAGCTCGAAGACGTCCGAGATCTCTATGTCAAAGCTCAGTAACTTCATGTCTTATCCCAACAATTCGAATTTATCTCGGCACGAGAATGCGATTGTTATGTGCCTTGATGAACCA
>JAYEFW010000336.1:4530-7518 GCA_034658795.1 Thermodesulfobacteriota bacterium | reverse complement strand
CTCGTGCTTCCCGAGCTCGAAGACGTCCGAGATCTCTATGTCAAAGCTCAGTAACTTCATGTCTTATCCCAACAATTCGAATTTATCTCGGCACGAGAATGCGATTGTTATGTGCCTTGATGAACCAAAGTACTTTTGTGATCTGAGATCGAACAAATTCGACCCAAATCTATGCGCCTACTTGGGGAAGTTATTTCGTCCACGTTCCTTATCAGGTGACAAAACTTTGTTGCTGCCTTCCGGTGTTTTTTGTCCTCTATCCAATCCAAAAGTACAATAAGTGTGTTTCCGGCTAATTTTACGTAGCCGGCAAGTTTTGACACCTTTGTCAGGATCTGTTTTACGTCTCGCGGTTCATCATAACCTTTCCCAATAATAATTACATGTTCTGGATTGCTTTTTTTAACAGCATTCTTTGTGTAGCCGTTCCATGATGTGTGAATCAAAGAGAAAAAGTCGCCCGCTGCTAATTCCATATAACTGGTTCTGTTCCCGAGAATAGACGCTTGATGTTTTCAATATGGCGCAGGTAAATAAGTATTGATATTAAAGCAGCACAGATCGCCAGTACTTTTGAATTGGTCGCCTTCCATACAGCAACTGGAAGCATTAATGCCGCTCCAAGAGATCCGACAGATACCCGGTTGCATAAACATATAAGCATTATAAAAGTCAGCAGGGCAAAAAAACACGCTATCGGTGAAATTATAATGAAACACCCTGCTGCAGTTGCGACACCCTTTCCACCACCCTTAAATTTCAGAAAAACAGGAAAAAGATGTCCTGATAAAGCTGAAACAGCTATAAGGGATATATATATTTCAGCCCAAAAACCATTAACACCCATTAATTTGATTGCAAGATATACAGGAAACGCACCTTTAAGCACATCGCCTGCCAGGGTAATTATTCCTAGCCTGTTTCCTGCTATTCTCCTAACATTTGTGGCGCCTATGTTGCCGCTGCCCTTTTGCCTAATATCAAGGGTTGTAAACAACTTTGTTAAAATAAAGCCACAGGGAACTGAACCGAGCATATATGCAAAAATCACAAGTGCCGGCAACTTTAATATATTTACAAGATCCATTATAAGTTATCCCTAAAATAATAATTTATCACGGATTTTCACGGAATTACACTAAATTATAGACTTTCAGATAATTAATTTCACAAGGCCAGAAGGAGGAAGGCATATTAGTTATACGTCGACGACTGATAACACAGTGAAATTATTTATCTGAAAGTCTATATCAAAATACCATATAACCATGACCAGATTATAGTGATAATGCCTGCGAGAATAAAATGAGTCTCAACCAGAAATTCCAGCCTTATGCCGGGAAGCATATAGCCCCGTTCATAGGCTGAAAGAATTACAAATATGAAAACCGGACAGAGCGTAAGCAAGAAGCCAAGGGTTGAGATAAGCTGAAACGCACTCGACAGCAGCAATGTTGCGAAAATAAGAGTTAACATGATTTTTAAAAGGCGCGTGGTCCGCTTTTCTCCCAATAGTATCGGGATAGTTGCCCTTCCTACTATGCGGTCGCCCTGCATATCAAGGGTATCAAAAAAAGCGGTTCTGACAAAAACCATGCAAGCTGACAGAAAAAACACAATAATTGTGCTTACGCCAATACTTTCAGATACTGAAAGAGTGGGGAATATCGAAGTAACGATTCCCCAGGCTACTGCTATAAGAACCGTCTTTGACCCTGGTATATCCCTTATCCTGCGATATCTGCCTCCAAAAAGGCCTTCCGGCAAGAGCCTTATGTTATATGAAAGGCCAAGTAAACTCATGAGGAAAAGAATCAAAAAAGAAGTAATACCCATAAGATAGGCGGCAATCAGGCCTGCACTGCCGGCAAATACAGCAAGTACTGAGAGAAACACCTTATGCTTTCTGTAAAAAAGAGCTCTTTCAGGATCATTGTAATGATCGGCTTTACTGCCGATCAGGTTGTTTAGTATGTGCATGGACAGAACATAAAGTATGGATATAAGAACATGAGGGAAATGGTGCTCGATTGCCTGTAGTCTGGTACAGGCGTAACACAGGCATCCGGCACCAAGGGAAACATAGATATTTGTCAAAAGAAGTGATCGTTGTATGGAAAAAAATGCTTTGTGCCATCTCTGCTCTTTTTTAAAAAATGAAGATTCAAGAGTTCTGTAAACTCTTTTTATTATCCAGTTCGGAGTAGAAGCTCCTGCCGTTAATCCTATGTTTTTGGCTGAGGCAAGGGCTTTTAAATCAAGCTCATCTTCTGATTCAATGTGGTAAGAAGGTTTCCCTGATTCTTTTGCAATTTCAGCAAGCCTCTGGGTGTTAGCGCTGTTATGGCCGCCCACGACTATCACCGCATCTACTGACTTTGCAAAACGTTTTACTTCTGCCTGCCGCCTTGATGTGGAATCACAAATAGTATTGAAGATTTTGTAGTGCGGGAATTTTTTGTTCGCCCATTTTTTTACTTCTTCAAAAAATTCTATGTTCTGAGTGGTTTGAGCAACAATGATGGCCTTTTCAAAGGCAGGAAGAGAATCAAGGTCATTAATATCATCAATAACATATCCCTTGCCATCTGAGTAGCTGTGCAGTCCTATAACCTCCGGATGATCCTTGTCGCCGATAATTATTGATGTATAACTCTGCTCGGCGTGTTTCTTTATAATGGTTTGCACCTTGATTACACGTGGGCATGTGGCGTCTATTATTGTAAAGCCGGCTTTTTTCAGCTTTTCCTTTGCCTGGGGAGGAACTCCGTGCGCCCTTATCAGGACAGTGCCTGAACCGTGATCCGGTATATCGTCTATGACGGATATTCCCTTTTCTTTTAAAAGGTTCAGGATGTGTGGGTTGTGTATCAGAGGACCATATGTATAGATAGGATTTTTGTGTTTACTGGGCGCATCAAGAGCCATTTCAACTGCTCTGCGTACGCCCATGCAGAAGCCCGCGGTCTTAGCAAGTAATATTTTCAT
>JAYEFW010000336.1:0-4430 GCA_034658795.1 Thermodesulfobacteriota bacterium | reverse complement strand
TTATCTGAAAGTCTATAGTTGCTATTTTTCCTTTAGATATATCTTATGCTCTACAAGAGAAAGCGAATGAATACACGCTTTTAAGAGTTTTTGTTCTCCAAATATGTTGTTTAAGACAAGACCATCGCCTTCAGGTTCGATTGTGTCAACAGCTTCCATGACCAGCTTTTCATCGTTTTCTTCAATAAGATAAGCATTTGCTTCACACATAGTATTTCTCCCTTAGTTATCTGTAAAATCCTTCAGATTTTCCTGTATCAGTGATTCGATAAAATGCGGAAGTGGAATTGAGGATAACCCTATTATTTCAATATTTTCTTGAGTTAGCGGTATGAGAAGTTTTTTGGCGGGGCTGCTTGCAACAGCCTCTGCGATTTTTGGTGTTATTTCACCCATCATGGCATTTGCTAAAATTATACCGATAGGACCTATGATAACATCAACGCTCTTTATGGTGTGAGCAATGGCATTTTCTCCAGAGGCGCCACGATTTGCTCTTGCCTTAAGCATCTGGGATGTTGCTATAGCATTTGCGCCTAAAGCTATAATTTCAACTTTTTCGCCAAAACATTCTTTGAGCTTCTTTATAATCGTGCTTCCTATCCCGCCGCCTTGTCCGTCAATTACGCATATTCGTTTCATTGTATGTATTTTTCTTTATAACTTTTTAATTTTTAGCCTGCTTTTTCGTTCTCTTTTTGAAAGCCGTCTGCTGGGGCCCTTCTTTTTTGTTGTAGGAATCCAGCCGCCTTTATCCTCCCCGTCAATACCCTTTGCAGACATATATTCCGACATGGCTATCTTTTCTTCAAACATCGGCGAGCTGATAGTGGAAGCCCCTTGAGAAGCCACTGCATTAACTATTTCCAGGTCTGAGCTGACAACTAAAGCTTTTTCCCTTTCTTTTGCGGCCATTTTTATAATAACTGTATCGGCTGACTCACCTATGCGGGAAAACCCTATATCAACTCCTTTTATTTTGTCCCTGCGCTGGGAGAGAAAGGGGGCATTTGTTCCGTCAAAGACAACGGTAATTTTGTGGTGCTTTATTTTTTTATACGCCGCAAGCATATTAATCAGAGCTTCTCTCCCGAGCTGAATATCCTGCCTGTCAAGGTCGCTTAAAGTAGTTGACTGGCGTATTAGATTGTAGCCATCAATAATTATATGAAGAGACATAATACTTATCAGTTGTTGGGATATATACCTCAAGTTTCAAGCCGTGAACGGCTACCTATTTCCTATAGACTTTCAGATAATTAATTTCACAAGGCCAGAAGGAGGAAGGCGTATTAGTTATACGTCAACGACCGATAACACAGTGAAATTATTTATCTGAAAGTCTATAGCTGTTTTAAAAGGTCTATAAGGCGATCAAGATCGTCATTATTATAAAATTCGATTAGAATTTTTCCCTTTTTCCCGTGTCTTTTGATTTGAGTTTTAGTGCCAAGGTGACGTGAAAGATCATCCGCCAGACTTGAAAGGTATATTTGTTCTGAATCAGGTGAAGATTTCAGGGGCTTTTTCTTTTCTGATTTCAAACGGTTGATCAAATTTTCTGTTTCTCTGACCGAAAGTTTTTTTGAAACAACTGCCCGCCAGGCTACAATTTGCAGTGCTGATGTATCAGCACCTAACAGAGCCCTTGCATGCCCCATGCTAAGGGTATTATCCAGGATACTTGCCTTTATTTGTTCGGGCAGTTTTCTTAGACGAAGTAAATTTGCAACAGCAGATCTGCTTTTTCCTACCCGTTTTGCCACCTGCTCCTGAGTAAGATTAAATTCTGCAATAAGTTGATGGAAGGCTTCTGCTTCTTCCAGAGAATTTAGGTCTTCTCGCTGTATGTTTTCGACAATGGACATCTCCAAAAGATCTGAGTCCGTGATATTTTTTATAAAAGTGGGCACATGGGTGAGCCCTGCCATTTTAGCTGCGCGAAACCGCCTTTCACCGGCTACAAGCTCATAACCGCTTCCATCCTTTCTAAGCAAAAGAGGCTGTATGATTCCCTGTTCTTTAATTGAGTTGCAAAGCTCTTCAAGCTCTTCCTGGGAAAAAGTTATTCGGGGCTGATACCTGTTAGGGTGGATCAGATTTATATCACATTTGAAATAATCAACCCTATCGTTTTCAAAAGGACTAAAATCAGGAATAAGTGCATCAAGTCCTCTTCCAAGTGCCATTTTTTTTCTTTTTTTTATATTTGAATCAGATTCTTTTTTTGGTTTTGCTTTAGGCATATTGCTACGTTAATTCCTTAAGGAAATTTTTGATATTATTTAGTTTTTATTATCTCTTTTGCCAGATCAAAGTAACTTTTTGCTCCTGTAGAAGCAGCATCGTACAGCAATATAGGTTTTCCATAACTTGGAGCTTCTCCCAGTCGTACATTTCTGGGAATAATGGTTTTGAAAACAAGATTCTTGAAATATTTCTCCGCATCTTCGGCTACTTGATACGACAGGTTAGTTCTTTTATCAAACATGGTTAAAAGAATGCCGGCAATTTTAAGGTTCGGATTTAGATTGCGCTTTATAAGCTTTACTGTTTGCAGAAGCTGGCCAAGCCCTTCCAAAGCATAAAATTCACACTGAAGTGGAATCAGCATTGAATCGGCTGCTGTCAGAGCGTTTACCGTCAGAAGACTTAAAGAGGGCGGGCAGTCTATTATTATATAATCAAATGAATCATTCAGTTGGCCAAGCAGTTTCTTTAATGCAATTTCACGTTCAGGGTTTGACATCATTTCCACTTCAAAACCTATGAGTTCAACTCTCGATGGAATGACTTTCAGGCTATCTATATCGCTGTCCATAATAAGATTCCTGGGTTCGGTTTTTCCAATCATGCCATGATATAACGTCTTGGAAATACCGGTTTTATCAATACCCATTCCTGTGGTGGCATTTCCCTGTGGATCACAATCAACAAGGAGGGTCTTTTTCTCTGAAACCGCTAATGCGGCAGATAGATTGATAGCTGTAGTGGTTTTTCCTACGCCGCCTTTCTGGTTTGCTATGCATATGATTTGTGACATAAAAAATTCCTAACACAAAACTTGTTATTTGAAAAGGATATATAATATGTTAAAATATATATATGAAATTTTATAAAAAAATATTCGTTATATTTTCCGCTTTGATTTTATTAGCTGATGTATGTTTTCCAAAAGCGGCTTTATGTATTTCAGTTAAAAAGGAAGAGGAAATGGGGCGTGAGTTCATGAGGGTCGTTTTAGAACACTTTGAACTCATTGAAGATCCTTTTATTGTTAATTATGTTAATAAGATAGGCAATAAAATTATTTTGGCTCTTCCTCCTCAGCCTTTCAATTACCATTTTTATATCATAAAAGAGGATACTTACAATGCTTTTGCGAGTCCTGCAGGTAATATTTTTATAAACAGCGGGCTTTTTGAGGCAATGGAAAACGAGGAAGAACTTGCAGGAATATTATCCCACGAAATAGCTCATGTCGTATGCCGTCATATTTCACAACGCATTGAAAGACAATCAAAAATTGGTCTTATAACACTTGCAGGTATAGCTGCAGGGATATTTCTTGGATTAGAAGGAGCAGGAACGGCATCCAGCGCATTGACATTAGGGTCTGTTGCTGCCGGGCAATCAATTTCTCTTGCATACAGCCGCGAGGATGAAATTCAGGCTGATCAGTTGGGATTAAAATATCTTAACAAAGCAGGATACAGCGGAGCCGGCCTGTTGACAATGCTGAAAAAGATCAGAAGTAAGCAGTGGTTCGGCTCAGACCAGATTCCTACCTATCTGACTACTCATCCGGCTTCGGAAGATCGTATTGTATATATCGGGTCTTGGCTTGAAATTAGTGAGAAACCATCAGGACAGGTGTTTAATATTGATCTTTATGATTTTCAAATAACTCATATGCGGTTTGTTAGTATGCACGGAGAGGAGAGTATTGTATTAAAAAAGTTCGAAACCCGGATTGCTGAATGCCCCTCAGACTCAATAGCGCTTTATGGGTATGGACTTGTACTGGCAAGGACCGGAAATTTGAAAGATGCGGAAATTAATCTTAAAAAGGCGCTGGAGAAAAGAGCTTTTGATTCTCATATATTAAAAGATCTTGGAAGGATATATTTTCTTGATGGTCGTTATGAAGAAGCATTAAAAACCCTTGAAGCCTCTTTAAGCATAGCGCCGGATGATATGGAATGCCTTTTTTTTCTCGGCCGTACTCAGACAGGGCTTGGAAGGTATGGAAATGCTGAGAATACATTTGAAAAGCTCATAGAAAATGATCCGGATTATAATCAGGCACTGTATTTTCTTGGCGATGCCTATGGCAGGCATGGCAGGATGGCGGATGCACATTATTATCTCGGGTTATATTACAAAAACGAGGGAGATTTTAAGAATGCCGAATTTCACCTTAAAAGAGC
>JAYEFW010000335.1:0-2040 GCA_034658795.1 Thermodesulfobacteriota bacterium | reverse complement strand
CAATTTCAATGTTCCGTGAACGCTTACGTGAAAGGTTTATATAATTATGACTGATGTAAAAAAATCGTACGAAATGATTGCAGATTTTATTACAGGTGAAATGGTGCCAAACGTTGGCGCTGAGGAGAACAGACAGGATGTTGAACGCTTTTTGGTTAACGAAAAAGGATTTTCCAAAAAAGATATTGAGGTCGATGTCGATATTGAACTTGTTATTGCAGGCAAGCCTTACAAATCACAGATAGACCTTGTTGTCTGTGTTAATGGGACAAGATATATGGCAATAAAATGTGTTGCAGCCTCATTGGGCTCAAGGGAAAGGGAAATCATTGCTGCTTCAAGATTACTTGAAAGCCATCAGATCCCTCTTTCTGTGGTTTCAGACGGTAAGACCGCGATAGTGCTTGATACTGTTTCCGGCAAAAAGCTTGGCGAGAGTTTAAATGCTGTTCCATCAAAAAATGATTTAAAGGAAAAATTAAATTCTTCAGAACTTATTCCTTTGCCGGCTAAAAGACTTGAAAAGGAAAAACTTATTTTCCGATCATATGATGTAATGAATGTAAATGTTCAGCGCAATATATAAAACTATAATGTTGCGTTATACTTTCCACGGCTATAAACTGCACTTTTTGAAACAGTCAGGATTATAAGAAAAAAATTAAACCACGAAGGACACGAAGGAGCACAAAGATTAGAATTAATGCTTTTTATAATTTATTTGTGTTCTTCGTGAGCTTCGTGGTGAAAAAAACATAATAAAAAAGTTCAGATTTTGACCTTTCACAGTATAATGACGAACGTATATTACTGGCCGGCTACTTCTTTGCCGCAGTGTTTGCATACTTTTGCCCTTTTCTTGATTATCTCGGCACAAAAAGGGCATTCCCTTGTAAAATTTTTATCGTGTACTTTTTTAATAGCTTTATCCACTTCTTTTTGAATAAGTTCATTCCCAAACTTGGCGTTTCTTATCGGTTCTATTGCATCCAGCCCTCCAATATCACCTACCATTTCAGCCGCTTTTAGCCTAACCCTTGCCGGTTCCGTGGAGTCTAAAAGTATTCTTACTATATTTACCTCATCTTTTTCCACATAACAGCCGGCAAGAATTGAAAACCCTTTCTTTATTGCTTCTTTAAGAACTTCCTGTTCCATAAGTACCTGGTCATCGATAATCTGACCTCCGCCACCATGAGGGCTGAAGACAGGCATAAGTTCAAATTTATCTGAACCTGGATAGCACATACATCTGTAGGAAGCATGATGTCCGACTTGTTCTTCTATATCTTCCCAACCTTTTTTATATAAAGGGCATTCATCATTAAAACATATATAAAGATAAGGAGCTCCCCAACCAAGCCCGTCGCTAAAGGAAATTGGCGGAACTTCCCACAGGCTCATTTCCTGTTTGCAATGAGGGCATTTTGGTTTTTCTTGAGACATTATTTTTTCTAAAACTTGTTCTTTTGTTTCCATTCGTTATTCTCCATTGTATGTATATTTTTGTCCAAATATTCTGACAACTGTGTTTCATAAATGCAATAATTATCTGTTATTGCGTAAAAAATACACTAAGCTATATTTATGACTTGTCAATTAATATATTAAATCCTAAATTGAGCGATTGTTGAGTTTGTCGAAAATGCAAAGCAATACTCAAGTTTCGCACCCCCTTTATGCAACAAAATCTTTAAGGGGTAAAGGACTAAATAAATTTTTTAAGTGAAATACAATAAGAGCAAAAAATGGCTGAGCGTTGACCTTGAGACCTTGGAGTACAGGAAGGCATGGGATCTGCAGACAAATCTTGTTGACGCCAGAAAAAAGAGAATTATTGACAGGGATGTCATCCTGCTGCTGGAACATCCACCTGTTTTTACGCTTGGCCGCAGGGGCGGAATGGACGACTTGACTGTTTCTCCTGATTTGCTCGAAAAATCAGGAATTCCAGTGGTTCAGGTGGAAAGAGGTGGTGTTATTACTTTTCACGGGCCGGGCCAGCTTATTATGTATCCAATAATTGACCTTAATGCCGCC
>JAYEFW010000334.1:6508-9078 GCA_034658795.1 Thermodesulfobacteriota bacterium | reverse complement strand
TCGATCTCAAATCACAAAAGTTGAAGGAATAGCGAGCTATTTCAATATTTTTGTGATTTGAGACCGGACAAAGGCGGCCTGAAGCTGTGATGTATAGTTGGGGAAGTTATTTCGTCCACGTTCCTTATCTAAATTGAGCGATTTTTTACTCGACCTGCACCAATCTCTTGATGCAGTCCCGCCTTGTGGGACTGTATCAAAATCTTAGCATATTTCTTCGCAAAAAATCGTCAACATAGCGCCCTTTGGGCGAATTTTCAAAATGAATGCCTTATATAGGAAGCTGAATTGTATAAAAACTTAAAAAATTTTTTAGATAATCTGGATAAAGCTGGAGAACTTAAATACATACAACATGAGGTTTCCCCGCTCCTTGAAATAAGTAAAATTACGGATCAAGAGTCAAAAAGCCCGTATGGAGGAAAAGCTCTGCTCTTTGAGCAGGTAGAGGGCTCATCATTTCCGGTTGCTACAAATATATTCGGAAGTTCTCGCAGGATTTGCATGGCTCTTGGGATAGACCATCTCGACAGACTGAGCGAGAGGATAAAAAAGTATATAGATATGAATCCTCCAAAAAGTTTAAAGGAGGCATTGAATATCATTCCTATGGCAATTAGTTTTACAAAATTCTTTCCCCGTTCATGCAGATCAAAAATTCCACCGTGCCAGGAGATTGTATATAAAAATAATGAAGTTGATCTGTCGAGACTTCCTGTACTCCACTGCTGGCCAAAGGATGCAGGTCCGTTTATCACTCTGCCGATGGTGTTTACAAAAAGCCTTGTTACCGGCAAACGTAATGTTGGAATGTACAGAATGCAGATCTTTGACAAAACTTCAACAGGCATGCACTGGCACATTCACAAAGATGGCTCGCATTATTTTAATGAATACCGGAGTACAGGCAAAAGAATGCCTGTTGCTGTAGCCATAGGCGCTGATCCTGCTTCCATCTATGCAGCAACAGCTCCAATGCCAAGAGGGGTGGATGAAATGCTGCTTGCAGGTTTTATTCGTCAGAAGCCTGTATTAATGACAAAATGCTTAACAATAGACATGGAAGTGCCTTCTGAAGCCGAATTTGTACTTGAGGGGTATGTTGATCCTGATGAACTCAGGATGGAAGGTCCGTTCGGCGATCATACCGGTTACTATTCTCTTGCTGACAATTATCCGGTATTTCATGTCACAGCCATAACTCATAGAAAAAATCCGATTTACAATGCCACACTTGTCGGCCGTCCGCCAATGGAAGACTGCTATCTGGCAAAAGCCACGGAACGTATTTTTTTGCCGATGCTTCAGACAGTTATGCCTGAAATATGCGATTACTGGTTCCCATGGGAAGGAGTTTTCCATAACATAGTTATTATATCTATTGATAAGGAATATTCAGGGCATGCGCAGAAGGTTATGAGCGGGCTCTGGGGACAGGGTCAGATGAGCTTCTGTAAGGCTATTGTTGTTATCGACAAAAATATCAATCCCCAAAATCCAGACAGAGTAATAGAAGAATTGGTGACAAGGCTCGATATTACTTCTGATATTACCATGACAAAGGGTATTCTGGATGTGCTTGATCACTCATCTCCCCTGCCCAATTTTGGGAACAAGATAGGTATTGATTTAACCATTAGATTCAAGGATGAACCGCCGAGAAACTACAAGAAACCCTTAAAAAAGATGCCTGGTGTTGATTTGTCAAGTTTAGTAATAAACAGGCTGCCTGGTTCTGTTAAGTGCAGACATCTGTTTCATAGTATATCGGAAAGAGAAAATTGTTTGAATAACATACTTGCGATTTCAGTGGAAAAGACAGAACAAAGAGGCGGGAAAGATTTTGCTTTGATGTTGTTCAGGATGGATGAACTTGACATGTTCAATATATTTATTCTTTTTGACGGGAAAATTGATCTTTCCGACGGCTCTCTTATGCTGTGGAAGGTTTTCAATAATGTTGATCCGGGAAGAGATATGGTCTTTCAGGATGGCCGTGTTGTTATAGATGCATGCAAAAAAGGAATAATGGACGGTCATGAAAGAGAGTGGCCGGATGATCTAACGTTTGATTGACGGTTGACGGTTAACAGTTTACGGTTCACGGTTAAAATGCTTCATTCGTTGCATAGTTCATTGAAAAAACTGTAAACTGTAAACCGTAAACTGTAAACCGTTACTTATTTCCTTATCCCTGCATCTATTCTTTTATTCCATCGTACCCATTCAATCAAGTCGTCTTTAGCTAAATCAAATCCTTCAGGTTTTAAGGCTCTACCATCCGGCCTTATAACAATTTGCTGCAATGCCCTTACGATATAGGTCCACTCTTCCATAGATACAGTACGAGGACCGGGTACCGGATGTGGTCCCGCTATAGTCGAAGGTTTCATGACTTTTTCAGGAGGCTCAACATAACTCACCTTAGAGGGCGCGCGTACAGCTATTTCTCCCCAGTAAACTTTTACAACTACTGAGTTGTCTTTATTAACATTCATTCTGTATAATGTACCGCGAACACCGGCTACGGCCGTTCTGGTTGAAACAGCAAAACGTCCTTTTTCTCCCAA
>JAYEFW010000334.1:3384-6408 GCA_034658795.1 Thermodesulfobacteriota bacterium | reverse complement strand
CTATTTCTCCCCAGTAAACTTTTACAACTACTGAGTTGTCTTTATTAACATTCATTCTGTATAATGTACCGCGAACACCGGCTACGGCCGTTCTGGTTGAAACAGCAAAACGTCCTTTTTCTCCCAAAAATTTTGATACATTGGCCCATGTTTTTCCAAGAACCATGTTGACGTTTATGTTTCTATTATTGGTTTTTTCATCAAAATCAACTGATACCAACTCAAAGGTTGTTTCTTCATCAAAACGGATAAAGCTTTCATCCGGAAGCTTTAGTTCTATCCTCGATTCTTTATCTGTAGTAACACGATCGCCGGATACAAGATAATCACCTTTGCAGATATCCTGAGTTTTTGCAGCGTCTTTTTTTTCAAGAAAAGCTTTTCCTTCAAGCAGGGTAACTTCAGCTTTTCCTCTTTCAATTTCAACTGAAAGAGCTTCATGCTCAGCTTGTACAGGATAAGGCAAAAGAACAAGCAAGAGGACAATAAAAAGGATAGCTCTATTCATACAAAACTTCATAGCTATTGCTCCACTTAAGATGTTAATAGGTAATAGTTTCACCACGGATTTTCACGGAATTACACTGAATTATCAATAGCCCTACCCTCAAGCGAGTTGTTTTGAAATAATTGATCAATTTAACCTTCGGCTCATAGGGACTACAGCTCGGAGAGACCTATTTCAGTGAAACTCCGTGTCGTTCCGTGGTGAAAGCTTACTTAGTATTTTTGAAGCTGAGTTTTAAGAACACGCAGACTTAAAAGAGCTTCAGCTCCAGAAACATTTCCCATTGCATCGAATTCACCGGATTTTAGATCTTTGGCTGCCATAATACCGCGGGTTGTACACAGCATTACCGCATTAAAGTATGGCAGATCATTCCTCAGATCCGGAAAAGGTGATACGCTGCCGATAAACCTGGTGGCAAGTTCTTCGACGCCGGTAATTTTTATCAAGATATCCTCAATCATCATTGCAAATTCTGCACGGTTTGTCATTCCATATGGCCTGAAAGTATGATCAGGATAAGGTTGCAGCCCCTTGATGCCGATTTCAATTACAGCATCTATATCGACTTTCAGTACATGATCCGCGATATCGGTTGCAGGTAGAATTTTTATATATTCGCCGGTTTTAAATTCTTTTTCCGGACTTTTAAAAGAAGTGTCGAATTCCTTTGGTGTTCTATTTGCAAAAAGTTCATCTACCCTTAATTCTTCGATAAAGAGAGCGGCGATATCAGCGCGAGTTATTTTTTCCAGCAGGGCAATTTTCTTTCCAACAGATGTTCCAGGCATGGCTCTTTCGATTTTCTGGATAATTGAGTATTCTTTATCGGCTTCTTCAACAAAGCCCGTGTCAAGATCGAGAACTTTGGTGAATTGTTCGGCGGCCTTCTGGAAATCATAAGACATTTTATAGGCTATGCCCATATAGTAATATGGTTCAGGGCAATCAGGTGCAAGTTTTATTGCATCTTTATGGTAGTCTTCAACTTCATCCAGCCAGTCTTTATCGATTTTTTCTTTACCCATGATATAAAGACGCATATATCCGATATTAACTGTGGCTGCCTGTTTCTTTCCTTTTGCGTAATTTTCGGCTTTATCCATGGAAGCAAAGCCTTTTTTAAAATCACCCCTTAAGCCGCATACAAGGCCAAGGCCGACATAGGCCGGTGAATACTCCGGATCCTGCAGTTTCGCCCTGTTAAATTCTTTAAATGCTTTATCAATTTCACCCGCCTTCAGCAGCTTATTACCATTTATGACATGATGCCCAGGAGTATCTAACTCCGCTTTTGGCGCTACCGGTTTTGGACCGCAAGCCAGCAGAAAAAGCAGGCAAATAACCGACATAACAGAAAGTATTTTTCTAAAATACATATTGCTTCTCCTTTAATATCTTAAAATATTAGGTCTAATCAACAACGATCATTACACGGCATTTTTTCATGAATGATAGATGCTCGGAAGCGCTTCTCAGCTTAAAAGCATCTGCGTTGCTGATTACTATATCAGCATTGCCGGGCCCTTCTGTTTTTAACCCTTTTACAGTTAAAGGATTATTTGTAACTCTTGGATTGCTCTGGGCTGCTGTAATATCTTTTGCATAGCCGCTCATTCCTTGCTGTACCGCATATTCACGGCTGACAAAGGCCGAGCCGTAAACTTCCTGCCCATTTTCATCAATTATTTTTGGAGACATGGAAGGCCTTGCGTTAAGCCCTATGGCATTAACTACCAAACCTGTATATATTTCGGATGTTGGCTTTTCTGCGGTTTTAGAAGCTATGGCAGGAGATGGTTTTGGTGGCTCAACTGATAAAGAAGGAACCAATTTAATAGGCTCAATCTGTTTAATTTCCTGTGGAAGAACTAGCTGGGCAAAACCTCCATTAAGGCTCATCTGCATTGTAACTTCTACTGTTCCGTCCGACAAATATTCCTGTTTAACAATCTGGGCTCCTTTTACCATACCGCTTACTTTGGCCATTATTACATCATTTGTAACAGCAAAGTTTTTGACGACGGTAGCGGAATCAATCCTTACTCCTTGTGTAACTTCAAGCAGCTTGCGCATAGCATCTATCCGTGCAGCCCTCAAAGCCATAGGCCTTGCTTGGGCTTTGCCATAGTATTCTTCCGGAGAAGTACCGATACCCGTGGCCTGAATTATTCCTTTTGTCCAGTTGATGCTGCCGTTTCCAATATTTTCAACGACTTCCTGCCATTCATTACAAAATCCATAGGCAGGCAAAATTAATAGAACTGCAAGTACCATTGATAAAATTGAAAATTTTTTCATATTCTACCTCCTTAGTTTGTAACTTCTCAATAAGTTCGGCTAAAGATAAAAAAGGCGAGTCCGCTGGTGATGAAATGTAAAATAGCTGACTGTTTGAGCATCTTAGTGAGCTTTGAGAAAAAACAGCGCATAAGAAAATTTATCTTTAAAACATATGATCTATCGCTTTTGTATATGCAGGCTTGATTTCAAGCGTCCTTTTGTATTCAAGCATA
>JAYEFW010000334.1:0-3284 GCA_034658795.1 Thermodesulfobacteriota bacterium | reverse complement strand
TAAAGTTTTTGCTCGAATTTTAATAAAATCTCTTCAATATTTATATAACCGGCTTTTTTCTTGTATGGCTCGTCAAATTTGATAACCGAGTTTTCTAGCGCCGCAACTTTTTCGGTTTCAGCGCTGGAAGCTTTTTCTGAGCAGAAATAAGTCTCTGATCCATGAGGCTTTTTGTTTTCGTTTCCATTTTCTTAATGTCGTTTGATCTTGCAGCATTCATCAAGGGTGTGGCGCATCCTGTTATTAAGAACAGCAGGCCGAAGATGAAACATAAATGTATTTTCAAAACCATATTACTAATCATAAGAATTCTCACCTGCTGAAAGCAAACTTTCTCTTCCCGTTCTCGAAACCGGGTTAAAAGAAGAAAACAGGCTGACATTCAATTCCCGCAAATAATTGTTTGTTCTATAAATTCAGGGCAGGCTTAATTCCGAGAGCCAGTTATGGGCGGTTCGGATTTCAGCGCCATTTGGAAATGTTTTTTCCCTTTTCAGTTTCTTTGTTACTTGAATCATTTTTATTTGTGGAAAAAATTTTTTAAAAATTTCAAAATTCGGACTTAGATTTCCATCTTTCCATTTCACCTCCACCATTAACGAAGGATTATCATCCATTGTGGTGCAGAAATCGACCTCTTTCCCATCCTTGTTCCTTAAATAATAAAGTTTTTTTGTTTCTCCGAAACAATCTTCTCGAAAATGGATTTCTTTTTGAAGGGCGCAGGCAACAGTATTTTCCAGTTTAATACCTGAATCGCCAATGACCTGCCCTGTATCATAAAAATAGAACTTAGGCGTTTTTTGAATAGCTCGAGCTATATTTTTATGAAAAGGAGGTACTTTAAAAATAACATACATGTTTTCAAGTATTGTCAGCCACCGTTTAATTGTTTTGTCTGAGCATTGGATATCCCTGGATAGAAAACTGTATGATACCGGACTGCCCACTCTGCTTTTTAATAATTGGATAAGTGTTTCTATCTGTACGATCTGTTGAACATTTTCAAGATCAATTAGGTCCTGTTTTAAAATAATATCAAGATGCGATTTTTTCCAACGGTTATAAAATCGAATAGTACCATTAAGAAACGGTTCAGGAAAACCACCTAAAATTAATAGCTTGTCTAATTCATCCTCAAGGTTTTCCGGTGTTAAAAAGGTATTAATTTCCTTTAAATCCAGGGGGTGCATCCTGAATTGGAAAAACCTGCCTGCCATGGAATCGCCAACTTTTCTATACGTATCAAGCTTGGCGCTTCCTGTAACAAGAATAGAGGGAGGCATGCCTTCAGTATCATAAATGCCTTTGAGCCATGATTTCCAGTTTTTTAATTTATGAAGTTCATCAAAAATAACAAGTTCTTTTGATCGATCCCAGGACTTTTTTTGTAAACTCAAACGGTCGTCCAAATTGTCAAAATTGAAATAGTCAAAATTATTTTTCAGTATTTTGGACAATGTGGTTTTTCCGGTTTGTCTGGGGCCGGTTAGTAGTATAACTTTTTTGTCCAAATCTTCTTGGATATATTTTGTCAGATATCGTTTCATTATGACTATTTTGACATAAATTCCGAGATAGTCAAGACTTTTTCGGAATAGCGTTCGGAAAAATACGCCAAAGCCCAAGCCAGGCTGTTTGTCCTGGATCAAAATTGCGTGGACCGATAATCGCTACGCATAGGAAAAAGTCGAGGTATTCCTTTAATAGTTTTTCATAAGTTCGTTTCATTGGTAGGCTCGATCTGTTTTGTGTGCTTTTTCCTCGTTTCCATGCTCCTGCGTGGGAATGCATAAGCCAGTTGTTCCAAAATTGTTTTCACCTTGTTTTTGTCAAGATCACGAATCAGCATCTCGACCCAATTGTTCACTCTGCGCAATAAAATGCAGGTGGTTTTCAAGGATGATGTATGCGTAAAGTTTCATTCCATCCTTGGCCAGAAAACATAGAGAGTCTAATAGGATTGTGACTGTTTCCGAACGGGTAAAAATCGAAATCCAGTGCAATACTGTGCAGGTCATGAAATGAGGTAAATTAGCGTTAGTAAATTTATAGCGACTTCTTCCCATTATTTCAGTCCGGTATGCATTCCCACGCAGGAGCGTGGGAACGAGTCAAATAGAACCTCTTTTGTTCTATCGGGTATTGGGCAAGCCCTCAACTTTTTTCCCAAACTCATCAAAGCTTTTTGCCCGCAGTGCCTGCCGTAACAGGTCTTTCAATCTTTCACGAGAATCTATCCGCTTGATTTGTTCTGACAATTCACTGCTTACACTGCCAAAACGCTCAGTCAAAACTTCGATAAGCATATCTCGGGCATCCAGCAACATTCCCTGCTGCATTCCCTGCTGCATTCCCTGCTGCATTCCCTGTTCAATCCATTGTTCAGCTACAGTCGGCATAATATCACCTCCCTTTTCTCTTAAAACCTCCATGACGGCGTTTTCAATATCCTCTTCTTTTATCTTATCTGATCCGGAAACAACATATCTTAAAATCGTCTCTAAATATTCAAGTCCGCTTTGTTTCTCCACAAGCTTTGATAATAGCTTTAATATTTCAGGAAATCGATCCTTAAGATCCTCTGAAAATATATGTTTCAGGAGGAGAATGGCAGCCTTTAACATAACAGCGCCTTTTATCTCTTCATCACTGTAAGACGAAAGATCGCAAAGCATATATTGAAAATTCGGCACAAAGTTTTCCAACCCTTCAGGCAGATCAAACAAGTTGCAGAATTCAAGGCCAATCTTCCATTTGACTCTGCCATGGTATATTACTAGAGGAATAATGGGCGGAAGCGGTCTTGCTTTGCCCTCTTTTAGCGTCTGCTCCCATATCCGCGCCATATAGCGCAAAAGTTGCAGACTGATCAGAGGATCCGAAAAACTTTTGTGTTCAAACAGCATATAAACATAAGCAGAGCCTTTATCTTTCAAATTTACAGCGTAAAGAAGGTCTGAGAAACGCTCTAAAAGTTCCTTATCAACAAAGCTGTCTTTCCTTATTTCAAGAGAATCAACATCTAAAAGAGCAACTATATCAGCGGGCAGATAGTGAAGGATAAAATCCCGGGCAACCTCTTTGCGCGAAAGAACTTCTTTAAAAAACCTGTCATGTGGATTGGTAATATCAGACATAAAATAATTCTATCATATTTCACACAAAATCGCTAAATTAATTATTTACGTTTTAATTTCCTCATTCCATCTCGGGTCAGAAAACGTAGAGAATCCAATAGTATTGTGCCTGTTTCCGGGCGGTGAAAACCGGAATCCAGTGCA
>JAYEFW010000333.1:0-9122 GCA_034658795.1 Thermodesulfobacteriota bacterium | reverse complement strand
GCCATGTTCATCGAGCGTAATCTCGATCTGGCAATGCAAAAAGGCATGGTTGCAATGATAACCATGCAAAGCTGGATGTTCCTTTCTTCTTTTGAGAAACTCCGTGAGAGCATCCTGAATAACGACACTATCCTATCCCTGGCACATCTTGGTCCACGAGCTTTCGACAGCATTAGCGGTGAGGTCGTTTCAACTACAGCATTCGTTTTCGAAACTGAACACCACGAAAATCTCAAAGGGGTTTACCTGCGGCTCATTGGCGGGAGAAATGAAGCAGAAAAAGAAGCTGAACTGAAAGCAAAACGAAATGAACCAGTCTACGCCTCCTCCGCCGACTTCAAGAAAATCCCCGGGAGCCCGATTGCGTATTGGGTGAGTGAAAAGGTAAGAGATATTTTTAAAAATGCTACGGAATTAGGACGCAATATACCTACAAAAAAAGGAATGGATACAGGAGATAATGATAAATTCTTAAGATTTTGGCAAGAAGTTTCTTTGAAAAGAATTGGTATAAACTTAATGTCTGGGGCTGAAACAATCAAATTAAATAAAAAATGGGTTCCGTATAATAAAGGCGGAGATTTTAAAAAATGGTATGGTAATAATGAATATGTAATTAATTGGGAAAATGATGGGGAAAATTTGAAAAAATCTACTGCAAATTTAAGAAGTAAACATTTGTACTTTAAAAATTCAATAACTTGGAATGCATTGACTTCGAGTAAAGCCAGTGCCAGATTCTCAGATTATGGAGCTTTATTCGATTCTGCAGGTTCTTCAATGTTTCCTATGAAAGACCACTTATATTTTTGTTTAAGTTTCATGAATTCAAATATCGTAGATTATATTTTAAGACTTTTAAATCCTACATTAAACTATGGTGCGGGTACTGTAGGGAAACTTCCAATAATTCCCTCAAAATCCGAACAAACAAAACAAAATATCAACCATCTAACTCAACAAAACATAGACATCTCCCGCGAAGAATGGGATTCCCGTGAAACCTCTTGGGATTTCACCATAAACGAACTCCTGCGCCACAAAACTACAAACAGGATCGAAGACGCATACAACAACTACTGCACCTACTGGAAAGACCAGTTCTCCAAACTTCACACAAACGAAGAGGAACTCAACCGCATCTTCATAGACATCTACGACCTTGCGGATGAACTCACGCCAGATGTGCCTTTAAAAGACATAACCATCTTGAAAGACGAATCCGAGATCAAAGATGGAGAGCTTGTGTTCAAAAAGGAAATGCTGGTCAAGCAGTTCATCTCATACTCAGTGGGCTGCATGTTCGGTAGATATTCCCCTGACAGAGAAGGGCTCATCCTTGCAAACCAGGGGGAGACCATTGATGATTTCAGGGAAAAGGTGCCGGATGCTTCGTTTATGCCAGATGAAGATAACATCATCCCGATACTTGAAGATGAATACTTCACAGACGACATTGTGGGGAGGTTCAAGGAATTCCTGAAAGCCACATTCGGGGCAGAGAGCCTTGCAGAGAATCTTGAATTTATTGCAGGGGCGCTGTCGAAGTCGAAGAAGGGCAGTGTATTGCCTGAGAAAGTGATACGGGACTATTTCCTGAAATCGTTCTTCAAAGACCATGTCAAGACCTACAAGAAGAGACCCATCTACTGGCTCTTCACATCAGGCAAGGGCAGGGGGTTCAATGCGCTCGTGTATATGCACAGGTATAATCGGGAAACGCTGGCTAAGATGAGGACTGATTATCTGCTCGAGCTTGAGGCGAAACTGGATGCGAGGATCGGGATGCTGGGGGATGAGTCTGCTGCGGAGAAGGGGCGGCTTGGGAAGCAGATCGAGGAGCTTGCGGCGTATGATGAGGTGCTGCACAATAAATCGCTTGAGTATATCGATATTGATCTGGATGATGGGGTAAAGGTGAATTATGCGAAGTTTGAGGGGTTGGTGGGGAAGATATGAAGGAGTTGAAGAACATACTTTAAGTGTCATTTAAATTATCTGGAGAATAATCAAATTAACTGGTTGATAATATGACATATGATAAAAAACCTGAAGACTTATTAGAAATTAAAGTACACAATCTCGATATATATCCAAGTCTAACTGGTTTGTGCGCAGGTTTCGAATCTGGAGAATGGAGGTGTGATGCTTTTTCTCGCCATATGATGGAGTGGTTGCCCGAATTTGCTTTAACTTTTTCCGAATTTGATAATTTGCGAGGTTACAATGCTTTTGAATCATTAAGAAACGCAGCAAAAGTAGTTTATTCTACGGAAAAATATGGGAGAAGGGGGGAATTTGGAGAATTGTTGCTTCACATATTAATGCGACAAGTTTTCAATACATTACCCGCCATAAACAAAATATATTACAAATCATCAAGCAATGAAACGGTTAAAGGCTTTGATGCAGTTCATGTTGTTGTAAATGAAGATGAAGCGTCTCTTGAACTTTGGCTTGGTGAAGCAAAATTTTATAATAATGCGTCAAGTGCTATCAGAGATGTGGTTGAAGAACTAAAAAAACATACTGAACGAGATTATCTACGAGGTGAGTTCTTACTTATAAAAAATAAACTTGATGAAAATTGGCCGCACTTTGACAAATTGCGAGAATTGTTGAGCCCCAATACATCTTTGGATACCGTTTTTGATGCGGTTTGTATACCTGTGTTGGTTACTTATGATAGTAGGTTAGTTGCTTCATATCCTGAAAACAAATTGACTTACATCGAAGATTTTATAGATGAAGTAACAAAGTATTATAACGTATTCAAAGATAAATGCGAAACTGTAAATCTACCAAAAGTTCTTAGAATTCATCTTTTTGTAGTACCACTTGGAAAAAAAAGTGAGTTAGTGAAGATGCTCGATGAGAGGTTAAAATCATGTCAAATGATTTAATTGAAAATCTCAGAAATCTGCTTTCAAATGAGGAGTGGACTAAAAAGGATTCATTTGATGTATTCAAAAATTTGTCAATTGTAGTTAATGATACAGAACTTGAAAATGTGGGGAGAGAACTCGTAATCAGATCTTTAGAATATATGTATTTACTTAATGAAAATGAAAAAGAAATACTTTATTCATTGGTTAGGGCAGTAGGGCTATTTCCTTATCTTAATCCAGATGTCCTTTCTTTGCAAGACTTGGTAGCTTATGAATTCCATAGACCCTCTAATATGAGTGAAGATATAGTTTTTCATTCTGTTCAAGCTCAGATTTATCGTAAATTATTGTCTGGTGAAAATGTAATTCTAAGTGCTCCAACTAGTTTTGGAAAGAGCTTAATAATTGATGCGATGTTAGCTAGTCAAAAATTCGATAATATTGTAATAGTTGTTCCAACAATTGCGCTCATCGATGAAACTCGCAAAAGATTATCAAAATTTACTGATTATAAAGTAATTACTCACAGAGATCAACAACGCGACGAACGAAATATTTTCATCATGACCCAAGAGAGGGCATTGAATTATCCAGATCTTGAAAACATCGATTTTTTTGTTATTGATGAATTTTACAAATTGGGACTTGAAAACGATTCAGATAGATTTTGCTTACTTAACCAGATTTTTTATAAGCTACTGATGACTGGAGCACAATTCTATTTATTAGGTCCTAACATTCATTCCCTTGCTAAAAATGTTGATGTTGAATCCGCCTTCATTAAAACAGATTTTTGTACTGTTGTAACCGAAACAATCGATCTAAAACCAGAGCCTACTCCAGAAGAAGCGACACTAGAAACCTGTAAGAACATTGAGGGGCAAACGTTGATATATTGTAAATCTCCAAATAGCGTTCAAAAATTAGTAGAATATTTCATAAACGACGGTTTTGGAACAGATAATCATGATTTAGAGGATGCAATTTCTTGGATTTCCGACAATTATCATCCAGACTGGTTGCTAGTACGGGCATTAAAATCTGGGATTGGAATACACCATGGTCGTTTACCTCGTTCAATATCCCAATATATAGTGAGAGCATTTAATCAAGGTAAAATACGATTTTTGGTTTGTACTTCTACTCTCATTGAAGGTGTGAACACAAGTGCAAAAAATGTTATTATTTATGACAATAAAATAGCAATAAAAAATTTAGATTTTTTTACATTCAATAACATAAAAGGTCGCTCAGGGAGAATGTTTAAACACTTTATTGGAAGAGTTTTCATTTTAAAAGATGCACCTAAATCGGAATTGCCTACTGTAGACATTCCTATACTTTCTCAAAGCGAAGGAACACCGAATAAATTGTTAATACAATTAGATTGGGAAGAACTTACTGATGAATCAAAAGAAAAGATCAGACATGTTTATGATCAAACTATATTGGACATTGACATAATCAAAGAGAATGTTGGTATTGATCCAGACTGTCAAATACATTTAGCAGAAGAAATTCAAAAAAATCCTGACAATTATAATTGCTTTCACTGGGAACGATTGCATTCACCAGAATATGGTGCAATAGAACAAGTTTCACAAATAATGTGGGAGCTTATTGAAAAATCAGACGGAAGTACAAGGTCTAAAAGTGTCACATCGGCTAAACAATTAGCCTATAAAATAAATGATCTCTCTAAAAATAATGATATTAAGCAGATGATTCAAAGAGAAATTGACAACGGAAACCACCCTGATAAGGTCATTGAAGAAATTTTGGATTTTATCCGAAACTGGGCAGGATTTAAAATCCCAAAATATTTAAGAGCTTTGAACGGCATTCAAAAACACATTTTAGGCAATCTGGGTTATGAAACCTCTGACTTGTCAATATATGCCGATAGAGTTGAAAACATGTTCATGCCTCCTTCAGTAATGGCTTTAGAAGAATATGGTTTACCCCACCAAATAACATTAAAAATTGCTGATAAACTTTCATTAAATGATGGGTTAGATGTTGTTTTAGAGCAATTGAAATCGTTGCCTTTAGGACAAATTGATTTATCAGACTTTGAAATTGAAATGCTTGAAGAAGTTGTGAGTTAAGAAAATCGTTAAATAAACAACAACCCGACCGAGGAAACCACCATGAGCAACAAAGAATTATTCATCAGCACATACCTTGACAAGATCGCTGGAAAGTTCGATATCAACAAAGATCAGGCATTTGAGATATTCTCCATCGCAGCCATACTCGACAAGACATTCGATGAGATCTATGCTGACGTAATAATCCCGGGCTCCGCGGATGGGGGGATTGATGGAATATACTTCGATGAACAGGATGGATTCTATACGATGGAAGTGTTCCAGTGCAAGAACTCAAAAAAACTCTCACAAAACCAGTTAGAGAAATTGAAACAAGACTTTGCAGAAGTCTTTGAAAAGGGACGGAGAGATAAACCCAATACCGAAGGGTTGATGCCTGAACTGGATGAATACATCTCGATCACAAAGAAAGGGTATTATATCGAGCATCGTTTGAACTTTATTTTTAACGGGGATGTACACGATAAGAATTATGCTGCAAACAAATACCTGTTTGAATCATATAATAATCCTGCTAACAACTTCTTAATATTCGATTCAAATGAACTGGATAAACGTATTGATAATTTAATTAAAAGTGATAGAAAAAGGAAGGATGTTAAATTCACCTTCACTGCACAAAAGTCGAACATATCACCAAAAGAGCCGCAGGCATTGATTTCATTTTCCATATTGAACGTCAAAGCAGTCAATTTCAGAATGGAGGCACTTGAATTATGTGAACTGGTTGACCTTGAGATCAAAACAAATAGTACTGAAGATAAGCTGTTTTCAGAGAACATAAGAGGTTTTTTGGGATATAACAAGACCAATCGCAAAATAAAAGACACCCTGAACAATAACTCCGAATCGATCTATTTCCCATTCTTAAATAACGGCATAACAATTCTGTGCGATGAGATGCAAATGCCTTCAAGTCCACAGGCGGGTCAATATATCGTACCGGTTGTAAATCCGGTCATCGTCAACGGTCTCCAGACAACAAAAGTTGTCTATGATACCTACAAAGAAGACAGGACAAAACTCGATGGAGTCGATATCACCGTTCGCCTGTATGAGACAAAAGACCCAAACCTTGTAAATAAAATCACTGAAGCAACAAACACCCAGACCTCAATCAATTTCAGGGACAAGATAAGTAACAAACAGTTCCAAAAGTATGTAAAATTGCTTTTCGAGAACAAAGGTGTTGCATACATATCAAAACGAGGTGAGATCTTCACTAATCAATTGAGCAAAGATATGCATGACTCGATAACCAGTGAAAAAGCAATAAAATTCTGGTATGCAACATACTATGAAAAACCAGAAATGGCAAAAAACTCAGTATCCGGAGTATTGGAAGAAGTGTTTGATGCGACAAATCAGGAAAACCCTCTGGCAACACTTTTTGATGGGGATAAAAATTCATCTGTTTACCTGCAAATATACAACAGTTATCTGATCATGAAACTGGTTGTGGAAATGAAAAAGAATCGACCGGACATAGACGATTTCCTTGTGCACAGTGACGAGCTTCTAAGCTATGGTGTATACAAATACCTGATGGCAAACCAGTCGGATTTTTCACAGAATGATACCGAAGACGGCTATACGTATGCAATTGACATTGTCAGAAAAAATGTCCTGGATGAAAAGGATCGCAGAGAACAAAACGGGGTTACATACTCGCATAGCAGTTACTTTAAGAGCGCCCAGTGCAGGATAGATTACAATAAAGTTGCAGGCATCTCTGAAACGTACGATCTTGTTGAGAAATTGATTGATAAAAGAATCGAAGTTATTTAAGTAGCCAAATCGATACACGCCCTCAAACCAAGATATGAACCCACAAGACCTCATCAAAACCGGAGAATCAGAAACCGTCGAATTCAAAGAAAAATTCGATGAACGGACCATCGAATCTGCCGTAGCTTTCGCTAACACAAAGGGTGGCATAATTTTCATCGGGGTATCTGATAAAAATAACATAAAAGGCATCAAAATCGGAAAAGAAACCATCAACCAGTGGGTAAACCAAATTTCTCAAAGCACTGACCCCCGCATCATCCCTGAAATTAAAAAAATCCGGACCAATGGAAAAACAGTCGTAGCAGTGCAAATAAAAGAAAATCCGATCAAACCCGTTTCAACAAAGGGCAAATGCCTCAAAAGAGTGGACAGCAGCAATCGTGCAATGAGTGCACAGGAAGTTGCACAGATGCACCTGCATTCTACAGGAATGAGCTGGGATAAATATCCTGCAAAAAATGCCAGCCTTGAAGATATTGACAGCGACAAAGTAAAAAGATACATCCAAAAAGCAAAGGAAACCGGCAGGAAAAAGATCGGGGACGATGAAACCCCAATGCAGGTTCTTGAAAAAATGAGCCTGATAACTGGAGGACAGCCCACCTGGGCAGCAATTCTTCTGTTTTCAAAAGAGACAAATAAATTCATTTCTCAGGCTGCGATACACTGTGGACGGTTCAAAGAAAAAAATATTGTCATTGATGACCGGATGATCGTTGGCACCGTTTTTGAGCAGATCGATGAAGCCATGGACTTCATACGCAAAAACATCAATGTCAAATTTGTGATGACCGGTAAACCAGAAAGAGAACAAGTCTGGGATTACCCCTTAGAAGCCCTGCGAGAAGCCCTCATTAATGCCGTTTGCCATCGGGACTATACAATCTTCTCAAACATAGAAGTGCGAATCTATGACGACAAACTTATAATCAAGAGCCCCGGGTTTTTACCCTACGGGATCACACTGGAAGAACTCTACCAGCCGCATTCATCCACACTGCGAAACAAAGGGCTGGCAGAAGTACTGTATGATACTGAACTGATCGAAATATGGGGCAGCGGCATAGAAAAAATACAACAACACTGCCTCGATGCCGGTCTTCCGGAACCAACTTTTGAGGAATACCAGGGGTTTCGGGTAGTGTTTGGAAAAGATATTTATGATGAAGAATATCTCCGTGACCTGAAGTTAAATGAGAGGCAGATCAAAGCGGTGATGTACGTTAAAGGACGTGGGACTGGAAAAATTACTAATAAAGAATATCAGGAAGTTTGTAATACCTCTGAAAGAACCTCTTCACGGGATCTGGCAGATCTGGCGGCATCGGGATTATTTGAGCAAATCGGCACTACCGGAAAGGGCACGGTGTATGTTCTAAGACGCCATAAGGCGCCACAAAGACGCCACAAAGACGCCAGAACAGATTAGCAATTAATGCGGGAGTTGAAAAATGCAAAACATAGAAAAGACAACCCGGAGCATACTCAAAAAGTTCGAAATTCCGGGCGAATATGAGACCAGAAAGATCGTATTCTGGTACGACAAGGACGAGACTGCCGATGATGAGGAACTTGAGAATATCAAATCCGCCCTTGCCAGAGAAGGCATAAAGCTGCACAGACTGAACAACAATTTCTTTGCGACAAAGAAACTTCTTGAAAAAGACGACACCAAATCAAACTATCTTATCTATTCCCGCGGACCAGAGCGAGAGTATGAGTCCAACTGGTTGCTTGACATACAACTCTACTCATCAAGGTTTGAAAACAGCAAGGTATCAGATATCAAAAGCGAACTCGGCATCGAAGGCTATGACCTCGATAACTTTTTAGAGGCAAATTCCAGGTTCTTCGCAAGCAAGAAGAGAGTTTCGGCATTTAAACAATTCTACCAGAAGGACTGGAAGGAAGGGGAGTTTGTATTGGGCATTCTTGCAGTACTGTCGGGTTCCTCAACAATCGATCTCAAAGAGATACTGAGGCGGCTGCTTGTAGATGACTCACTCGATGAAGGGGATAAACGTATATGGCACAGAATTGAAAAATATGGGCTGGTCAATTATTTCTGGGACATAGTAAAGAGAGATTTCAAATATTCTTTTGATAACCCAACCCTGAAGAAACTCTTTCTGAGTTTCATAATAACCCACATTGACCGGAACACAACCGTCTCGCTAAAACCATACGAACACTACATCAGCAAAAAGAGCAATGAATGTGAAATATTCATAAGAGGATGGCTGGATCATTCAAAAGACTCCGCAAGCTTCGACAATCACTGCCAGCAGCTATTATCTGAAAATGGAAATAAACTTGAAAGAGACCTGACATC
>JAYEFW010000332.1:0-2060 GCA_034658795.1 Thermodesulfobacteriota bacterium | reverse complement strand
TTGAATAAATTAAAAGTAATCATTTTAATAACGCTTTTTTTGTTATTTTCCGGCCTGTTCTGCTTTATACTTAATCTCTTTATGTATGCAGACATGCCCGCATCAAGTATTGATCATAATGAAAAAATTATACTTATTAAACCGGGCCAAAACTTTAAATCCTTTTCAGAAAGACTGCAAAAAGCAGACATTATAAAAGATCTGTATAAATTTAATTTACTTGCCCGTATTAAAGGATATGATAAAAAAATAAAAGCTGGAGAATACCTTCTTTCTGCAGCTATGCCACCGAATAAAATATTCCATATAGTAGTAAGCGGAAAAGTACGCCTTTATAAACTGACCATCCCTGAGGGGTATAATCTAAACCAGATTGCTTCAAATTTAGCCAGGGCAGGTTTAGGCAAAGAAGAAGATTTTTTAAGGGCAGCACTTGATTCATCGCTTGTGCATGAAGAAGGAATTAATGCTGAAACCTTTGAAGGATATCTCTTTCCTGAAACATATTACTTCCAAAAAGATATCGCCCCGGAAAAAATTATATCTGCAATGGTCAAGAGGTTCCGTTCTGTTTTCACCCCTGCTTTTAAAGAACAAGCAAAAAAACTGGGACTTTCAATTCATCAGGCAGTAACGCTGGCATCCATAATCGAAAAGGAGACCGGCGATCCCGAGGAACGGTCTGTTATCTCTTCTGTTTTTCACAACCGCCTGAAGAAGAAAATGCGGCTTGAAAGTGATCCTACGGTTATCTATGGTATAAAAGACTTTGACGGAAATATAAAAAAAACACATCTTAAAACATCAACACCTTATAATACCTATCGGATTTCCGGTCTTCCACATGGACCAATTGCAAATCCGGGAAAAAAGGCAATAGAAGCCGCTCTTTTCCCCGCTGATACGGATTTTCTTTATTTTGTATCAAAAAAAGACAATACTCATATGTTCTCAACCAATATAAGGGCTCACAACAAGGCTGTACGAAAGTATCAATTAAGAAAATAATGGAATTTGGGTAAAAGTTCACCACGGAACGACACGGAGTTTCACTGAAAATTGAAAACAATGAGTAAGTTACTATAAGAATATTAAATTTGAACGTAGATTCCAAGCCGATCTCTTGGTAGAAAATAAGGCCATAAAAAAGATAATAAATCAGAACGAAGCCCAATTGATCAATTATCTCAAAACAACTCGCTTGAGAGTGGGTTTATTAATAATTCAGTGTAATTCCGTGAAAATCCGTGGTGAACTTTTTACGAATTTTGGAATTTTAGGTAACTGCCAATGGATATTTCAGCACTTTCAAACGAACAACTGGCCGGGCTGCGCCTGATGGCAGGCTTTGATGGAACCAGACTCAATGATGATCTAAAATTTCTCATCAATAAAATTAAGGTCGGAGGAATCATTCTGTTTTCAAGGAACCTGACCAGCCCGGATCAGATAAAAGACCTGTGTATGTCGGTTCAGGAATATGCAATAAAATGCGGCCAACCACCACTATTTATCTCAATTGATCAGGAAGGAGGACAGGTAGCCAGACTGAAAGAGCCTTTTACCAGGTTTTCAGGCAATCCTGATATGAAAGATGAAGAAGATGCCGGGCATTTTGCAGAAATAACCGCCTCTGAATTGAAAAGTGTCGGGATAAACATGAACATGGCACCTGTACTGGATGTGGCATTTGATAACAAGAAAAGTATTATGAGAGATAGATCTTTCGGGAATGATCCAGCATGGGTATCAAAGCTGGGAGTAACACTAATAGAGCGACTTCAACGAAACGGAATCATGGCTGTTGCAAAGCATTTTCCAGGAATCGGCAGAACTGTGCTTGACCCTCACATTGAAATGCCTCCGCTTGATGCAGATCTCCAGACCTTAGAATCAAGCGATCTTCGTCCTTTTTACGAAGCTATAAAGCATGATGTGGCTGGGATTATGCTATCGCACATACTTTATAGCAAAATAGATATAAAATGGCCTGCAAGTCTTTCAAGTAAAATTGCAAAAGATCTTCTCCGGGACAGAATGGGTTTTGATGGAATAGTCAT
>JAYEFW010000331.1:0-9169 GCA_034658795.1 Thermodesulfobacteriota bacterium | reverse complement strand
TCTAAAATCAAAGGTTCTTCCGGTTCGTAAGGCATCATCCATTCTGTATCTGTTGCTTGATAACTTATGACAGGCGGCGATACATGAATTACAAAAAGTTTGGCTTTATTTTTTTCAGCAAGATCGATGGCCGTTATAAAAGCATCGTCGGCATTTTCTGAAAAATCTATACAACAGGCTATTTTTTTTATATTCATACTGACCTCCCGAAGTCTGGATGTTATATGTTATAAATTATTATACACATGTGATCTGGTTGCAGGCAATGTATTGTTTAATCCTTTTGTGAAAAGAACCTGATACAGACGACACATGCCATATTTAAATCCTGCTGAGGCGCCATATAAAAAAAGACGCCATTGCCTTGTAAATATATCATCAAACATTTTTTTCACTTTTTCAACATTATTTTCATAATTTTCTGCCCATTGGTCTAGGGTTTTTGCATAATGGAGCCGGAGGTTTTCTACATCCAATATTGAAAAACCGTTTTTCCCCATTTCACGCAGAATTTCGTCAAGTACAGGAAGATATGCGCCCGGAAAGATATAATTGAAAGTCCATGGGTCGCAGGGGGATGGGGCGTCTCTGCCAATAGTATGCAACATGCCTAATCCGCCTTTTTCCAGTAAACTCGATACTTTTTTAATAAATACCGGAATGAATTTTTTCCCTACATGTTCAAACATCCCAATGGAAACAATTTTGTCAAATTTTCCACTTAAATCACGATAATCCATATATAAGATCTTAATCTTATCCTCCAGCCCCAATTCCTTTATTTTATTGCCAGCATATTCATATTGATTTTGTGAAAGTGTATTTCCAACTCCTGTTATTCCATAATTCTGTGCGGCATAGATGAGCATTCCTCCCCAACCACAGCCTATATCAAGCAGTGATTCACCAGGACTCAATAAAAGTTTCCGGCATACATGCTCATATTTGCTCAATTGCGCTTCTTCCAGAGAATCATCTCCATTTTTATAGTATGCACAAGAGTAACTCATTGTTTTATCAAGATAAAGCTTGTAAAATTCATTGCCTTTATCATAATGGTAAGAAATATTTTTTGGTGCGATTTTTAATGTATCACTGTTGAGAAGTGCAAGGATAAAAAAACGTATTTTTTGCCAGGAAGGTAGCCGCACGCTATCAAAATCAATTGAAATGCCAAGACGAAGAAGCTCCTGCAGATCGTTTTCAATTTCTATATCTCCCTTCATATATGATTCTCCAAAGCCGACATAACCATCTCTGAGAATCCTTTTGGCGCCCCTCAAGGATTTAAGCTTTAAAATAAACTTCGGCTTGTCCCCGATTTTTATTGAATCGCCGTCCCAGAATTCTATGGTAAAACTGGCTTTTGGATCTGTTTGATGTATTATTTCTGCAATATCTTTAAAAGCCTTTTTCATGACGCCTCCCTTCTATACATAAACCTTAGTGGTCTCAAAATGAGACTTTGGTTAAGAAGTTGATACAACCCACTGCTTTTGGATAAGCAGGCGATGCCTTGAAGAAATCTGGCCGAGAAAATCATGACTGGTGGAAAAGCAGATGCAGTGGTCACTGTTTTAATGAATCAAAAACTTAATAAATAAAATTATATTAAAATCAAATTTACATGTCAAGCAGGGCCTCAAATTAATTAATCGGTTTAAACCATTACCTCTGGTAGTGGTACCACAAAGGTTTTACCGTTACAGTAATTATTTAAGAGTGCCTAAAGTGAGCTAAAGTGCCTAAAATGCCTAAAGTTAAGGAATCCTGCCATGTTATATCTGCATGCCTGCCTCCGGCTCGTAGAGCCTGGGTTTCTCTAAGCCCTCAACATACTACTGACAAGAGAGTGATTGAAAATCCTTCTGGCTTTGGTTATCAATCAGCACGCCGAAGGCGTACCACAACTTTAGGCACTTTAGCTCACTTTAGGCATTTTAGGCACTTAGCGCTTTTCTATAAAGAGAGAAATATGTAACAGGGACTATTATAAGCGTAAAAATTGTGGATGCACAAAGTCCAAAAATCAGAGCCCAAGCAAGGCCTGAGAAAACCGGATCCAGTGTAATTGGCCAGGCGCCGATCGCGGTTGTGCAAGCGGTAAGTAATATAGGACGCATCCTGATTGCTCCACTTCGGAGAATAGCTTCTTTAAAAGAAATGCCTTCATTAAGAGCGTTTTTAATAAAATCAATCAGAACAAGGGAGTTTCTTATTACAATTCCACCAAGAGCTATCATGCCTATCATGCTTGTTGCGGTAAAAAAGACAGGGTTGAAGAAGCCGCCCACCTGTTCTCCGGTGAAAACATTCAGCAGCCAGAATCCCGGCATAATGCCCAGAAGCGTGAGAGGTATTGACATCATAATCAATATTGGCATGGAAAATGAATTAGTTTCCATTATAAGAAGAATATAGATTCCTATTAGAGCTGCCGCAAATGCTATACCCATGTCTCTGAATACCCTGAGAGTTATCTTCCATTCGCCTTCACCCGCCCATTTTACTCTGAGTCCATGAGGGGGAGGGCTTTGCCTAAGTTTTTTCTGCATATCAAGAACAGCTTCGCCGGGAGCTCTGCCTGCCATTTCTCCTGTCACATATACCACACGTTCAAGGTTTTTATGATAAACAGGCTGGTCTTCAGGGATGGGAACTATCTTTACAAGTTCCGCCAGAGGAATCATCTTGCCGGTATTTGTTTTGAGCGGTATTTGCGATAAAGAAGTAATTCCCGATCTGTTTTTTCTCGGTAAAATTATTTTTATGCTTAGAGGCTGCCTTTCTTCAGGAGTATGTATTGTGGCAGGCGCAGCACCACCTATCGCTATTTTCAAAGTTTGAATAATTTCATTCGTGGAAACTCCGTGAAGAGCAGCTTTTTCCTTGTCAATAATAAAATCTATCTTGTTGCGCCCGGTTTCAACTGTGTCGTCAATATCCACTACAAAAGGCTCTGCTGCCATTAAATTTTTTATATGTTTTGCTCCTTTTATGATTTGATCATAAGAACGGTCAGGGGAACCATAGATTTCAGCCACAATTGTCGAAAGCACAGGGGGGCCGGGAGGGACCTCAATAATTTTAATTACTGCATTGTTGGCTTTTGCAATGTCTTCGAGTTCCTTTCTAAGCCGGAGAACAATAGCATGGCTTTGTTGCTTGCGTTTATTTTTTTCAGCGAGATTTATACGGATATCTGCAAGGTGACTTCCTTCCCTGAGGTAATAATGACGAACCATGCCGTTGAAATCCATGGGAGACGAATTTCCCACATAGGACACAAAGCTGGTAATTTCGGGAATTTCCCTGAGAAAGTCTTCAAAGGACTCTACAACAGTATTGGTGGTTTCAAGTGTAGTTCCTTCCGGCATGTCAATAATTAGCTGGAATTCATTTTTGTTATCAAAAGGAAGTATTTTCAGGGGCACTAATCGGAAAACAGCAAGACCTATAGATACTAAAAGGAGAAAAATAATAGCAGCCAGAAGCATGTATCTTTTGCTTTTTGATTTGAGAAAAGGAGATACAATTTTGCGATAAATTTGCCCGATCCATACATTTATACCTTTATCATGATTTGGCTTTATCTGATTTGTTGCCGAGCCGATCATCTTGCGGATATTCATGTTTTTCAGCAGCAGGTGCGTTAACCACGGCACAATGGTAAGCGCACAGAGAGTTGAAAATGTTACTGTAAGGGGAACATTTGCTGCCATTGGAGCCATATACGGCCCCATCATTCCTGTAATGAAAAACAGGGGTATAAATGAGATTATTATGGCTAATGTGGACATTATTACCGGAGGAAGCACTTCATTAACGGCAAATAGCGTTGCTGAAAATGCTTTGCGCTTGCCCATCAAAATATGGCGCTGTATGTTATCTACATTTGTAATAGGATCATCAACTACAAGTCCCAGGGAGAGTATAAGAGCAAAAAGGGTAACCCTGTTAATTGTATATCCGAATAGATAATTGACAAAAAGAGCAAGAGAAAAGCTGACAGGTACGGCAAGTGCAACCACCAGTGCTTCACGCCATCCAAGAGTAATAGCGAGAAGTATAATAACGGAAATAACTGCAAAAGCCAGCGAACTTAAGAGTCCATTTACCTTTTGCCCGGCAGTTTTACCGTAGTTGCGAATTACTTCAACATTAATGCCATCGGGAATAGTACTTTTTTTCAATTCTTCAAGCTTGATCAGGATATTTTCGGAGACAGTGACGGCATTGGTCCCTTTTTTCTTGGCAAGGGCGAGTGTGACGGCCGGAAATGAAAAAGGGGTATTTTTTTTATTGTGAGTTTTACGATAGAAATTTGAGTAACCGATTCTCGAGTAAGACTCTGATTCTTCCGGGCCGTCGAATATATTTGCAATATCTCGCAAATATACCGGACGTCCATTGTGAACTCCAACCATAAGTGATGAAACTTCATTTGAAGATGAAAGGAAAGATTTGCTTGTTACTGTAACTTCTTTATTAAAGCGGGAAAATTTACCTGCTGTAACAGAAGCATCCGCTCCCTGGAGAGTTCTTTGCACTTCAAGTAAAGATACTCCAAGACCTGACATGCGTTCAGGTAAGAGTTCAATGCGTATCTCTCGTTTGCGGCCACCAACAATTTCAGCCCTTGAAATGTCCTTTACCTTTGAAAGCCTTGATAATACTTCCTCACCGATTCTGCGAAGTTCATAATCATCATAACGATCTGAATAAAGACTTATATTTACAATAGGAACGTCGTCTATTTCTACTGGTTTTATCACCCATCCCTTAACAATCGGGGGAGCCGCGTCAATATTCATTGTAATCTTATTATGTAGTTTTACCAGCGAATTTTCCCTGTCTTCTCCTACATAAAATCTGACTGTAACTATTGCCATGTCGTCACAGGACATAGAATATACGTATTCAACGCCGTCAATCTGCCATAAAAGACGTTCCAGGGGCGTTGCAATAAGTTTTTCTATTTCGGTTGCATTTGAGCCGGGAGCATATACACAGACATTCGCCAGGGGAACTACTATCTGAGGTTCTTCTTCTCTCGGTGTGACGAGAATAGCTGAAATTCCGAGGCACAGGGATAAGATCAGCAGGATGATTGAGAGATGTGAAGAAATAGATTTTCTGACAATACGTGCGATAAAACCACTCGGAGCAGATTCGCTTTCCGGCATTAAGTTATTCCTCCCAGCCTATTGTCTCATCTCCGGATAGTCCGGAGAGAACTTCGACCTTATCTTCAAAAGTTTTGCCGGTTTTAATAAAACGTGTCTTCCAGGAATTATTTTCTTTTACTGTAATTAGTTCAAGCTGTCCTATATTACGAACGGCAATTTTTGGTATAACAACAACCTGGAGGTCTTTAACAGGGATGTGCAGTTTTCCGAACATGCCGGGATATATTCCGGATATATGCGGCAATAATGCCTTTACAAGAAAAGTCCGTGTTTGCGGATCAGCATAAGGGACAATCTCCTCAACCGTTGCCGTTGCTGTTTCATTCAAAGTATTTATTGTTACTTTAAGAGATGTTCCGGGCTGAATCTTTCTGATCAGTCCTTCACGTACATATGCTTCAAGCCTGAGCGAGCCGGTAGTTTGCAGTATAATTAAAGGCTTCCCGGGCAGGGCTAAATCCCCTTGTTCAACAAGACGTTCTAAAACCTTACCGCTTTCAGGTGCTCTTATCTCTGTGTATCCAAGTGCTATTCCAGCCTCCTTTACGATTTCTTCCGCCTGTTTTATTCCGGATTCTGAAGCTGACAAAGCTTCTTTAGCTCTATTTAAAGTCGCCTTTGCCTGAAGGAATGCTGATTCAGCTTTTTCCATATCTTGAGGGGTAGCTGCCTGGGATTCAAAATAAATTTTTGTACGTTTATAATCAGATTCAGCTTCTGTAAATGCCGCGCCGGCGGCTATTATTGTCTGTTTTGCCTGTTTTTTTCCTGATATGGCTGTTTTTAAGGTTTGTTTTGCCTGATCAAGACGTGACATCAACTGTCTGTTATCTAAAGATACTAAAAGCTGGTTTTTAAAAACCTTGTCGCCGGGTCTGACCTTGACATCAAGAACCTGAGCAGTTACCTGGGATTCGATACTCGCTTCTGTAACAGGGCGCACTGTTCCAACAGCCTCATAGCATTCAGTTATAGTCCGGACAGATGCCCGCCCAATTTTTTTCGGTGCTCCATCATTTTTTGATGCAGCCTGAAACTTGCCCGGCGCAATTTTTGTACTTGAAATGAATTTAACAGCAAAGAAAACTAAAATTAAACTAACGGAACATAACAATATTATTATAATTTTTTTGTTTTTCATGGTGTGATTTTATTCACCTTCCCCCAGTAACCTACCGCTCTGCCAATATCCGCGAGAGCCTTTTCCCTGTCATAATAAGCTGCCGTTGTTCGAGTTTTTGCTCGATTAAGCGCAAGCTCGGCTTCAAAGTATCGTGTTATGGTAGCAGCGCCGCCTTCATATTGTTTTCTGACAAGCTTAAAAGATTCTTCAGCCTTGGCCACGCTTTTTTCCGCTACCTCGAGCCTAGCTTTTGCTTCCGCCAGTTTCAGGTAGGCATTTTTAACATCAAGCTTTACAGATAGTCTGGTTTTGAGATCTGCTGCCAGCATTTCTTCAAGCCTGGCTTTTGCTTTTTTCTCTTCTGCTTTTGTGCTGAAACCCGTGAATATGTCCCAGTTAAAAATGACTGCCGCAATCCAGTTGTCTCTTGAGTCATTGTAAGCCATTTCAGGATCATCAACATAATATTTGCTTTGCAGATCAACTCTGGGCAGATATTCTGCACGAGATAGATCAAGAGCCATTCTGCTCTGTTTGATACGTTCCTTAATTTTATTAACTTCAGACCTGTTTTCAAGCGCATAGGCAACACCGGCAATGTATTTATTTGGTAAGGGGATTTCGCGGCTTTCTATTTTTTTAAGTCTGATTTCAGTTTCGGGGCTTACACCGAGAATACCGGCAAAAGCAGTTAGAGCTATTTTTAGCCTGTTTTCACTCAGGACTACGTCTTCCCTGGCTTGAGCAAGACGGACTTCCAGGGATAATATGTCTGATTTTAGAACTCCTCCGGCTCTGAACCTCACATTCATTAGACGCAGTTGCGACTTAACAGTTGATACGGAGTCCCTGGTAATTTTAATATATTCTTTTGCGGCAAGAGCGTTATAGTATGTATGTATTACTGAGGCAACAAGGGAGTTTTCTACGCTTTTTCTATCTATCTGAGAAATAGAGAAATCGGTTTCAGCGATTTTTTTATTTAAAATGTCTCGTCCGCCATTGAATATATTTATTCCTGCTTTAATTCCGGTCTCATAATTTTCATACCAGCCTGGAGAGTTAAAATCTACATTTGCAGGCAGCAGTCTCTGGTCAATCTTCTTGAAAAGATATCCTGATGGTGCATCTCCCTGAGAATATTGCGTATAAAATTCAAGAAAGGGAAAAAAGTTAGCATTTGCCTTTTTGATCATAGCTTTTGCCTGCTTTATGCGGGCAACGGCAATCTTGTTATCAGGATTATTTGCAAGAGCAATTTGAATTGCATCGTTCAAAGACACAGGTTTTTGTAAAGCACAGGCATATTGTCCGGTTTTTGAAACTTTTGTTGAAAACGCATCATCGCATATTACTTTTGCATATTCCTGCCTTATGCTTTCGTAAGTGTATTTGTCATGAGAAAAACAACCGCAGGTTATAAGAAAAAAAGATAAGATAATGACGATTTGAATTTTATTTGTTTTTGATACCATTTCAAGAAAACCAAAACCCATTTTATTGAAATACGATAATTGTTTCCATTCTATCCTGTCAAATGTTTTTCATCCTGTGAACTATTACAAGATTCTTTATTTTTTCAATTAAATCTCGGAAAGTACCATGTACATATTGCTTGAATTGATCATCATTTAGGAACGGGGACGAGAAAAATACCTACCACGCCCATAGGACGTGGTTTGATGAAGACCCCTCGAAGGGGTCTAAAAGCATCGCAATTGCTGCAGATTACAATATTCGATGTTGGATGTTCGATGTTCAAAAAAAGGCTTTACTCTGCCGTTCAATATTCTCGCCGGAACGGTCAAACCTTTTAGGGTCGCACCAGCAGATCTGGTGGTTTAATTAGCAATTATTTCTGATTCAATTTTCATCGTTGTCTATATTTAATATGTTGTCCAGATGGTCAATATTTACATTATAAGCAACATAAGTTCAAGAGAATTATATTTAGGAACGTGGAATTATGTATCTTTAAATGTGAAGTTATTTTTGAGCGAGCCCTTAAGGCTGGACACCTTGAAATCTCAAGGTGTTACAGTAGGATGGGCACTCCACCCTACAAATTGTCTTGTTTTAAGTCGGTAGCCTTCAAAACATTTTGGCCTGAAACCGAATTTTCAATCATCCACCCCAGGTATTTATGAACAGAAGAAGCTAAAAAATAGGGCAAATTCAAGAGATAAAAGCTTTTGCCTGACGGAGAATTTACCCGTTGTATCTCTATATGACCTGCATACATTCTGACAGCATAATGATGGGGGCATCTGTCCATAAATTGATGTAATGATCGCAGCCTGCCTGTCTTGCCTGACTTGACTTCAACAGGAATCACATAGCCCTTATACTGCACGAGAAAATCAATCTCAGCTTGTGACTGGCTTTTTTCGCGCACCCAGAAGCATTGCTTTTTTCGGGTATTGGTTTGTATGGCGATAAGTTCTTGCCCGACAATATGTTTCGCAAGTATGCCTTTGTAAAAGGCATGCAGATTGTCATGATAAAAATACTGTTCCTGCAAGCCGCCAAAGTAGTTCAGCAGTCCCGTATCCAGCAGTTGAAGACGAGGCGACTTCCTTAGATCAGGCATGATAGGAATTTCAACGGAAGTTGAAGGATACAGCATATTGATCAGCATTGCTCTCTGTAATGTCCGCAGTGCTTCACCCACCTCTCGTGATCTGTAGTTCGATTGCCCAAAGCCTGAAAAGGTTATTCTCTGGCCGGCAACAAACGGTGCTGTTTCAATACAGTGGCGAAGAATCGTCGCCATGGAGGGATTACGTGCGTATTTTGCAACGTCATCCTGATATGAAACCAACAAAGAATCATAGATACCGTTTAAAGCCGTAACATC
>JAYEFW010000330.1:6321-9181 GCA_034658795.1 Thermodesulfobacteriota bacterium | reverse complement strand
AAAAATGGAAGTAACCTGTTTTATCAAAAAAGAAGGTAGTCAATATGCCTCTTTGTGCGTAGAATTGGATGTGGCTTCCTGTGGGAGAACCAAAAAGGATGCTCTTGATGGTTTAAAACGCGCTGTTGAAGCATATATTGAGTATATGGTTTCCGAGGGGCGTGAGAAAGAGATTTACAGGCCTGTTCCGATGAATGAGTTAAAAACATTTCTTTTTTCAGAACATCAGATAGAAGAAAAAACACTTAAGGCAATTCCGCTGAGCTTCCAATATGCTTAAGAATCTATCGAGCAAAGATGTGGCGTGGATATTAGATCACATCGGAATTACGTTGAAAAGGCGTGGCAAAGAAGATGTTTTTGCCGGATATTATGACGGGCAAAATAGAGTTGTGATTGTGCCACGAAATAAAAGGAGTATCCCAAAAGGAACATTAAGTTCTATTTGGAGACAGGCTGGTATTAACAGAGAAGTTGCGGGAAAAATTTGGAAAAAACGCAATAAATAGACGGTTGCAGATTGCAACCACAGAATCGAGAGCAGGGGGGCGTCTATGTGCTGCCTGTCATGCGGATAGACGCTGTTATTATTGCCTTAAACCAGATCAAAGACAAAAAATATTTTGAAAAATATCAGGGCTTAGGAAAAGCGATTTATCTGTTCGGAGTTGAGTTTGCGGAACACTCCCTAATTCACAATTCAAGCTTTGACACCGATTCCTTTCCCAACGTAAAAAGATTCATCAGGTATCAGGTGGATTGCGTCCGAAATCAGCCAGAAATGGCAGTAGTATAGCATAATGCCAGGCAGATGGTATATATTTTTGCAAAAAGCGACTCCCAATAGACCTTGCTGCGCACTTTTTAGGGTAAATTGTCGCCTTGTTTCGCAAGTTCACAATTTTCGAACCTGCAAAAACTATAATTGGGGTAATGTTGATATTGGAGTAAATCAACAGAGTCATATATCCTGAAAAGGAATTTTCAGCATTACGTGGAAAATCTTATACTCCTGTATTAATAGAGTTGACCTATAAGCGGCAGCTTATGCTGGTAATTCTTGATTTCTGTTTGATAGCATTTGCATATTATCTTTCTTACCGTTTACGTTTTGATTCCAATGAGTTTTCTGTTTATTTCAAAGTATTCCTGGATTCGCTTCCGGCAGTAATCGCGTGCAAGTTTGTGGCTTTTTTTGTTATTGGAATTTACAGAGGGGTCTGGGGTTATTTGAGTACTAATGATATTTTAGTATATTTAAAGGCTTCTTGTTTAGCTACTATTCTCTCCATTGTTACAGTAACATATATTTACAGATTTGAAGCTTTTTCTAAAGGAATTTTTGTAATAGACTGGTTTTTAACTACCGGACTCCTCCTTGGCAGCCGGGTTTCTTTCATGCTTTTTAGCGATACCATGAAGAGAAAAACCCTTGCCGGTAAAACAGTTTTAATTTACGGCGCGGGCAGGGGAGGGGAGATACTGTTGCGTGAAATATTAAATAACAAAAGACTTAAAATTAAACCAGTTGGTTTTATTGATGATGATACATTAAAAACAGGAAAGACACTTCAGGGTTATCCCATTCTTGGAGTGTTTAAAGACATTGAGTCTCATCTTGATAAATATAAAATAAGCGGAATGCTGATATCTTTCAATAATAAAGATCCGAAAAAACTTAAAGCTATTAAGGAGTTTTGTAAGGCAAAGGATTTGTTTTTAAAACAGTTTTCCGTTCATCTGGAAGATATAGACCTTGAGGTTTGATATGAAAAATCAGAGCATTTTGAAAATTGAAAAGCTTTTAAAAAAAGGTGTTAACATACCCAATCCTGATAGTATTGAAATCGGCAGTGAAGTTGATACAGACAGAATTTCCAGTGAGGGTGTTGTTATTTATTCGGGATGTAAAATTTTTGGTGGTTCTACACTGATTTTAAAGAATACAAGGATAGGATATGAAAGCCCTGTAACCATTGAGAACTGCCAGATTGGTACGAATGTTGACCTTAAAGGGGGCTTTTTAAAAGAAGCTGTTTTGCTTGATAAAGTGAGCATAGGTTATGGCTCACATATAAGAGAAGGCACAATCCTTGAAGAAGAAGCAAGCATTGCTCACATGGTTGGGTTGAAACACACGATACTTTTACCTTTTGTTACCCTGGGCAGTTTAATAAACTTTTGTGACTGCTTTATGTCTGGAGGAACAAGCAGGAGCGATCATAGTGAAGTGGGGAGTTCTTATATCCATTTTAATTATACGCCAAACCAGGATAAAGCTACTGCATCTCTTATCGGCGATGTGCCCAATGGAGTTATGCTTAACCAGCGGCCGATATTCCTGGGAGGGCAGGGGGGGCTTGTAGGACCTTGTCGTCTCGCCTTCGGTACTGTAGTCGCGGCCGGCTCAATTTACAGGAAAGATGAATTAAGACCGGGACGTTTAATTTTTGAAGGATTGATGAAGAGCGGAAATATTGCTTTTACGTCAGGCATGTTTCGAAGTTTAAAAAGGATAACGGCAAACAATATAATCTATATTGCAAACCTTATAGCGCTTATGCAGTGGTATCTACATGTTCGTTCAAAGTTTATTTCAGATAATTTTCCCGATGTCCTTTTTGAAGGCCTTAAAGAAAAACTTAATATGGCAATTGATGAAAGGATAAGAAAGTTAAAGGACTTCTGTAAGAATCAACCTGATTTTGTTGGAATTGAGGAATCTTTCAATAAAATGCGTTTAAATGAAGGTGACGGAAGCTTAAGAGATACTTTTCTAAAACATATTGATTCAGGTATACAAAAGTCAGGTGTGAATTATATCTCAGTAATAAAAGGGCTTGAGAATAAAAGCTCTGAG
>JAYEFW010000330.1:4546-6221 GCA_034658795.1 Thermodesulfobacteriota bacterium | reverse complement strand
AATGCGTTTAAATGAAGGTGACGGAAGCTTAAGAGATACTTTTCTAAAACATATTGATTCAGGTATACAAAAGTCAGGTGTGAATTATATCTCAGTAATAAAAGGGCTTGAGAATAAAAGCTCTGAGCTTGGGACAAAATGGCTTCAGGGGATAGTTGATAGCGTAACTGAGACAATAGGAAGAAATTTATGAGTAGTTTATTTGGCACCGACGGAATAAGGGGTCTATCTAATGAATATCCAATGACTTCTGAAATGGCCATGAAAGTCGGCAGGGCAGTTGCATATTTTTTTAATAGAAAAGAAAAGGGCAGTCCAAAGATAATTATAGGAAAAGATACAAGAATATCCGGTTATATGCTGGAATATGCCCTGGTATCGGGAATTTGTTCCATGGGTGCAGATGCATACCTTGCAGGTGTCCTTCCAACTCCGGGAATTGCATATATAACAGCTTCAACTGATGCTGATGCCGGCATTGTTATATCTGCATCTCACAATCCATTTTATGATAATGGGATTAAGATATTTAAGAGAAACGGTTTCAAGCTTTCAGATGAAAAAGAGGCTGAAATTGAAAAAATATTGTTGAGTGACGAAATATCTTCAATTAGCAGAAATATACGGATGACAGGAGGAGTGTATAGAATAGATGATGCAGGACAAAATTATATAGATTTCCTTTTGAGTAAAGTGCCGGAGAATTTCTGTCAGGGGCTGAAAATCGTTATTGATTGTTCAAATGGAGCAACTTACAAGGTTGCTCCTGAATTGTTTGCCAGGCTCGGAGCAGAAGTTGAAACACTTTTCAATAATCCTGATGGAAAGAATATAAATGAAAACTGTGGTTCAGAAAATACCTCGGAATTAAGAAAAATCGTTTTGGAAAAACGCGCTGATATCGGCCTTGCCTTTGATGGAGATGGTGACAGGCTTATTGCTGTTGATGAAGAGGGCAATAGTGTAACCGGCGATCAGATTCTTGCCATATGTGCAAAAAGCATGAAAAAGAAAGACCAGCTTAAAAGCAATACAGTGGTCAGTACAGTAATGAGCAATATGGGGCTTGGTATTGCATTAGAAGATATGGGCATTAAACATATTAAGGCAAAAGTCGGAGATCGATATGTTTTGGAGAGCATGATTCATTCAGGAGCTGTTCTTGGAGGCGAAGATTCAGGCCATATGATTTTTTTGGATCACCAGACAACAGGTGACGGTATTCTTACTGCTTTAAAATTAATTGAGGCCTTAAAAAATGATTCTAAGCCTCTGTCTGAACTCGTCAAAATTATGGATGTGTTCCCTCAGATACTTATTAATGTTGAGGTTAAAAATAAGCCTGACATTTCATCTGTTCCGCAGATTACCGAGGCAATAAAGGCGGCCGAAAAAAATTTAGCCGGAAAGGGAAGGGTGCTTGTTCGTTATTCCGGTACACAGCCCCTCTGCCGTGTAATGGTAGAGGGACCTACCCGAAAAATAACCGAGAAATATTGTCAGGAAATAGCTGATAAAATAAAGGAACAAATAGGGTAACCGTGGTATATTATCTCCTGTCCCCAAGTATTCTCAGCAACATAAGGAAAAGATTGATAAAATCAAGATATAATGAAAGCGCCCCTAAAATTGCACCTTTTCTAACAACCCCTGCGTCAACTCCTGCCGGCTGGGA
>JAYEFW010000330.1:2888-4446 GCA_034658795.1 Thermodesulfobacteriota bacterium | reverse complement strand
ATTATCTCCTGTCCCCAAGTATTCTCAGCAACATAAGGAAAAGATTGATAAAATCAAGATATAATGAAAGCGCCCCTAAAATTGCACCTTTTCTAACAACCCCTGCGTCAACTCCTGCCGGCTGGGAAAGCGCCATGCGTTTCAGCTTTTGTGTATCATAGGCGGTCAAACCAACAAAAACCAACACACCGATATAGCTTATTATCATACTCATCCCGGAACTTCGGATAAAAAGGTTAACAACAGAAGCAATTATAATCCCGATAAGCCCCATGGCCATAAATCCACCAAGTGAGGTCAGGTCACGTTTGGTTATCATTCCATAAACACTGCAAGTAATAAAAGTTGCAGAGCATATAAAGAATGTGGAGGTTATAGATGAGCTGGTATATACAAGAAAAATAAAAGATAGAGTAGCTCCGTTTAATGCGGAATATAAAACAAACATAGCTGTTGCAGTTGAAGCCTGTATTTTTTGCACCCTTGCGCTCAGGTAAAAAACAAGGCCAAGTTCGGCTATAATCAGACCAAAAAATACAAGTTTATTTCCGAATATGAGATTAGATAAGGTCTGGCTGTTGGATACATAAAATGCGATAAAACCGGTAAGTCCAAGGCCAATGGCCATCCAGTTGTAAACGCTGCGGATAAATTCATTAACCATTATATTGGCTTGCGGTTTGCTGTATAGAACTGAATTTTGCATATTACCTCCTAAACACGGTTAACAGCTTACGGTTAACGGTTTAAAAAAATTGTTAACAGTGAACGATTACACTTAATTTTAATATAATAACACATCTTGAGTCATTTTCAAGAAGTAAGATTATATGAAGCATAACATTAAATATAAACTAATAACTAATTGAATAGTATATAAGTTTCATTTTTATATCCTGATCAACCTGTTAAGCTGTCAAAAAAAGTCTGCTATATGAAACCGGTTCAATTATATAAAAACCTTTGTGAACTCGCAGAAAAACTTGATATTGAGGTGTCGGAGCAAAACCTGCGAAAAACAGGAGTTAAGGCGAAAAGCGGGTTTTGCAAGGTAAAAGGCAAGAATCTTTTTATCATGGACAAAAATATATCTGTGCAGAAAAAAATTAGAATTCTTGCAGAGTTCTTAGGCAAAATGCCGCATGAAAATATATATGTCATGCCGGCTGTTCGCGATATTCTTGGCAATCAAAATTGATTATTAGTCAAGTGGTTAAATACTCAAGTCGTCGAGTTGTAAGAGGCCTTTTCCTGCTTTGAATGTATCACCCCTGAGGCTCACCATAAAAAAATATGGCATAGTGTATGGATTGTTCCATATATTTTCAGCCTTTTACTGAAAGTTTACATAATATACCTTATCAGACGTTGTTGAAATCCATTCAAAACCCCCTCAAACATTCTGTGAAATCTGTGGATTAAAAACATTGAATGAAATTTTTATCTGTGGTAATTTAAAATTTTAGAATTAACGGAATTTCGTAGCCGTTCACGGCTTGAAAGTTGAAAAATGTTTCGTGAACGTTTACGGAATTTATTTACTTTTTTTACCTGCTGG
>JAYEFW010000330.1:0-2788 GCA_034658795.1 Thermodesulfobacteriota bacterium | reverse complement strand
TCGGACACTAATTATCTGTATGAGCCAGAATACAAGAAAAATATATACGGTCTCCGAGTTAACATCAGAACTTAAAACATTACTTGAAGAAAGCTTTCCTTTTGTATGGATATCAGGGGAAATATCGAATTTAAGCAGGCCTGTTTCCGGGCATTTTTATTTTACATTAAAAGATGAAAATTCCCAGATAAGAGCCGTGATGTTTCGTGGCCAGAACAAAAAACTAAAATTTACGCTTGATGATGGCTTGAGCATTATTGGATTGGGCAGGATAAATCTTTATGAACCTCGTGGAAATTATCAAATTATATTTGAATATATCGAGCCAAAAGGTATTGGCGCTTTACAGCTTGGATTTGAAAAACTAAAAATACGTCTTTCCGAGGAGGGCCTTTTTGACGATAAATATAAAAGCCCCCTTCCCTTTTTGCCAAATAAAATTTGTATAATAACATCTTCTTCAGGAGCTGTAATTCATGATATTATAGATATTGTTCACAGGCGCTTTTATAATATTCCCATTGAAATTATACCTGTTAAAGTTCAAGGTGATAGCGCTGTTCAGGAAATTGTTTCAGCTTTTGATATGATAAACACACTTGCTGATTCTAAAGAAAGGGCAGATGTTGTAATTCTTGCAAGAGGTGGTGGCTCTATAGAAGATCTTGCTGCATTTAATTCTGAGGAAGTTGCGAGAGTTATATTTGCATCAAGGATTCCTGTCATTTCTGCTGTTGGACATGAGACCGATTATACAATATCTGATTTTGTTGCTGATCTTAGAGCACCGACTCCTTCTGCGGCAGCCGAGCTTGTAGTTCCGCTTAAGAATGAACTCAAAAATAGATGCGATGAAATGTTTAAAAATTTAATCGCAAGAATATATAATAATATTGAGAAGTTAAATAGTAGTTTAAACGAACTGAATAATCGCCTTGTTGATCCAAGAAAAAATATTCAAGATTTCAGACTAAGAATTGATGATTATATAAATAGGTTATTAAAATCCATATATAATATTATAGATAAACGTCGCGCTCAGCTTATATGGATGTCCAGAAGTTTATATGCAACTAGTCCTTATAAACATATCGACAACCTTAATATAATACTTAAACGATTAAATCATAACCTTTTGTTATCTATAGATATATATATACAAAATAGACGTTCTATAACAATTGTGCTTGCTTCAAGGCTGAATGACTTAAGTCCTGTTGCTATACTGGATCGTGGTTATAGTATAACGAGAACTATTCCTGATGCAGTCGTTGTAAGGGATCCAAAAACAGTAAAATCAGGTCAGGAGCTTGAGGTAATGGTAGCTAAAGGTTCTTTAATTTGTCGTGTAGAAGGAAAATCATAAAATGGCCAAAATAAGTTTTGAAAAATCTTTAAAACAGCTTGAGCAGATAGTTCAGGAGATTGAATCCGGGAATCTGCCCCTTGAGAAAGCCATGAAAAAATTTGAAGAAGGCGTTAAACTTTCAAAATATTGTTCTGAAAAACTGGATGAAACTGAAAAAAAGATTAGTGTTTTATTGCATGATAATAATGGTGACATAACTGAAGAACCTTTCATGTCTGAAAATGAAGCAAAAAATGATTAAAAATCCGGCATCCAGTTTTGATCTGAATTCATACCTTATTTTAAAGCGTAAAAATGTTAATGCTTTTATTGATGAAACTCTGAATAATACCGCGAAGTCCAGCCGTATTGTTCAAGCAATGCATTATTCTCTTATGGCCGGTGGAAAGCGAGTAAGGCCAATCCTGTGTATTGCCGCATCTGAAGCTGTGGGAGGAAATGCAGATGATGTTTTGCCCGCAGCTTGCGCTCTTGAAATGATCCACACTTATTCTCTAATCCATGATGATCTGCCCGCAATGGACAATGATGATCTGCGAAGAGGAAAGCCCACGTGTCACGTAGCATTTGACGAGTCTACGGCCATTCTCGCAGGTGACGCACTTCTTACTTTGGCCTTCCGGATTCTTTCATCAGTTAATTTAATTAATGACAATAATTCATCAAACCATCTGAGAGTTATACATAAAATTTCATTTGCTGCCGGGCACAACGGCATGATAGAAGGGCAGATGAGAGATATGGCATCAGAAGGTACTTTGCTTTCTCTAAAAGAACTTGAAGATATGCATTCCCTGAAAACAGGAGCCCTTATTGAAGCTTCAATATTTTCCGGCGCCCTGTTAGGCGGTGGAAGTCCGAAGCAGATTGATCAGCTTGAAATTTATGCAAAAAATATAGGGCTTGCATTTCAGGTTGCCGATGACATCCTTAACGTCGAAGGAGATCCTGCTGTTATGGGAAAGGCTGTAGGCACTGATAATGCCCGGGGGAAAAGCACATATCCATCTATGATGGGGTTAAACAAATCCAAAGAATTTGCAAAAAAACTTATACGTAATGCCTTGCAAGCTCTTGATGATTTTGATAATGATTCTAATTCTCTCCGGGCTATTGCGTGTTATATTGTTGAAAGGAAAAGATGAGACATTGGTCTCAAAATAAATAGTGCCTGAACGAAAACTGCTATTTTCCCACGGGCACTAAATAGGAGTTATAATCACTTTGAGTTTACTAGAAAAAATTAATTCTCCTTCAGAGTTAAAGAGTCTTTCACGGTCGGATCTCCCTGTTCTTGCTGCGGAAATACGTAATGTTATAGTTGATGTTGTATCTAAAAACGGAGGGCACCTGGCGTCAAGTCTTGGTGCTGTTGAGCTTGCTATTGCAATCCATTATGTTTTTGATGCTCCTGATGAT
>JAYEFW010000329.1:6462-9243 GCA_034658795.1 Thermodesulfobacteriota bacterium | reverse complement strand
GTCTATGGGAAGCCTTTTATATTCATACTCATAAGGAGGCTGTTTCCACTCGAACTCACCTTTGTGATGGAAACAGACCGACTTGAGCAATTTAAGGGAAGTGATATATGGATTAAATTTATTTGGATCAGTTACGTGAACTTGAAATCCTCTGCATAGAGTTCCCTTCCACTTGTTTGACGTAGGCTCAAATACATTATATCTGAGTATTGCTCCCTCCAATTTGCTGCCCCCCATATCGGAAAGAACTTTTTCAGTATTAATAAAAGGAGCGCCAAAAACCTCAAAAGGCTGGGTTGTCCCACGCCCCTCGGAAACATTTGTGCCTTCCCAAAGCACCTGGCCAGGATAAACCATTGCAGACATAGTGGTTGGAAGATTTGGTGATGGAGGAATCCAGGGAAGACCGGTATCATTAAAATACATATTCCTGTCCCACCCTTTCATCGCAATAACCTCAAGATCACAACCTGCTCCATAGTAATTATTGAATAAAAGAGAAAGCTCACCCATTGTCATCCCATGACGCATGGGAACAGGAAAACGCCCTACAAATGAGTTGCATTCCGACGACAGGCAGTTGCCTTCTATCACAGAGCCGCAGACAGGATTAGGACGGTCAAGAACTACTACTTTTTTGCCGAATTTTTTTGCGGCTTCAAGACAGTAGGACATTGTATAAATAAAAGTATAAACACGGGTGCCGACATCCTGCAGGTCAATAATAAGCACATCAATGGGATCAAACATTTCTTTTAAGGGTATTCGAGTTTGGCTGTAAAGGCTGAAAACAGGAATTTTTAATACCGTATCAATCATATCTTCCGACTCAATCATGTTATCCTGTTTTTCAGCAAAAAAACCGTGCTGCGGTGAATATAATGCAGCAAGCTGACCGGGCATCCTTAAATTAATTAATTCGCTTGCATGGCGAAAATTCCTGTCAACTGAAGCTGAATTGCTTAATAACCCCAAACGGCTACCCAATATCCATTTGGGGGGGGACTCAATAAATCTTTCAAGACCTGTTTGAACATATATCATCTTAATCTAATACCCTCTAATTTCTCTCTATCCTGGCAACCGACTCTATGTGATATGTATGCGGAAACATATCAAGCGGTTGCACTTCCAATACTTTGTAATTGTCTTTTATCATACCGAGATCCCTTGCCATTGTAGCTGGATTACAGGAAACATAGATAATTCTAGCTGGAGCCATATCAAGAATCTGTTTAACGACATTTTTATGCATCCCTGTCCTCGGGGGATCAATTATCATAACATCCGGCTTTTTTACATACTCAAGACAATCCTTTATATCGCCAAGGATAAAACGACAATTTGAAATTCCATTATACAGACAATTAGCTTCCGCGTCCTGCAGTGCACTTTTAGAAATTTCTATTCCTGTCAACTCCTTTGCTGAATCAGCAAGAAAAATAGCTATCGTGCCTGCTCCGCTGTAAAGGTCAACAACATACTCTTTCCCCGACAGACCGGCGTATTCCTTGACTTTTTCGTACAATATCTCAGCACCCGATGTATTAGTCTGAAAAAAGGAATTTGCGGATATTTTAAACTCAAACAGAGCGATTTTTTCCTTTATAAATGGACTGCCGGCAAGAAGTATCTCGTACTCTCCAACAGCAATGCCTGCCTTGCGTGTATTTATATTGTTTATTACAGATACGATTTCCGGGTATTTGGCTGTTAACAAGTCGGATAACGGCTTGACAATCTTGCTGGATTCTTCCGCAGTTACTATATTTACCATCCACTGGTCATAAGCCGCAGAATGTCTCAGCATAACAAAACGCCAGAAGCCGATGTGGCTCCGAAGCCCATATACCGGAACATTTGACTCCTTGATATAGGTTCTAACATCATCGAGAATATTGTTTCCAAGCGCGGGTTGAAGCAGACATTTTTTGGTATCCAGCACCTTGTGAAAAGTACCTGGCACATGAAGCCCAAGAGCAAAATTTAAATCCGTATTTTTCATGCCCATTTCATCAGGCATAAGCCATCTCCTGTCTGAGCAGGAAAACTCCATCTTGTTTCTGTATCCATAAATCAGCTTCGATGGAATGGTGGAATGAACGGGTACTCCCTTTATCATCCCAATATGCTCAAGTGAATCAATAACATGCTGCCGCTTGTAATCAAGCTGTTTTTCATATTTTAAAAATTGCCACTTGCATCCTCCGCACTGACCGCTGTATATACAGGGAGGGTTTATCCTGAATGGTGATTTATCAACCATCTCGACAACACGGGCAACAGCAAAGTTCTTCTTCTTTTTTATTATGCGGGCAATTACAATATCTAATGGAACGGTATGGTCAACAAAAACGGTGAACCCGTCTTTGTGCGCGATCCCTTTGCCGCCAAATGCCAGCCCGGAAATTTCAAGTTTCAGTTCTTGTCCTTTTTTAACAGTCATATATGATCCTTTGTAACCGTTTACGGTTGTCGGTTCACAGTTCACAGTTTTTTCAATGAACTATGCAACGATTGAAGCATTTTGGATACTGAACATAAAAAATAGGGGTTGAAAAAAACAAAGAAATAATTGTGGCAACAGAAGAAAAGATGGAAGGGGGAACTAAATATTTTTTCACCGCAAAGAACGCAAAGTCACGCAAAGATTTATATTTTTAAAACTCTTTTCCTCGCGCTTCTTTTGCGTTCCTGGCGGCAATATATTCTTTTATATTATGTGATTTATAACAGTATCATTTATTCATCCGCTTATTCTTCCTTTGGTTTCAGGTGCTC
>JAYEFW010000329.1:3142-6362 GCA_034658795.1 Thermodesulfobacteriota bacterium | reverse complement strand
TGTAATATTGCCAAGGAGCTGGGCTAAAAACTTTGGTTCAGGCCCAATAACAGAGTACATTATTTCCGCGCCTTCTTTTTCAAGTGGCAAACGAGCGCTTGGCACATATCCCTGTGCTTCTTCTTCCTGCCACTGAAGAGTATCTATCCATTCATCCGGTTTTACCCACATCTGGTTCATTGTGGCAGCATGGCTATTAACCGTATCCTGCAGGTAAAGAGGCACCATTTCCAGCTTTGCGCATATCCTGCGAACAACAAGCATCATGTATGCGATATCAATTCCAAACGGACAATACATGCCGCATCGCCGGCAGACATTACATTCGGTATGGGCGATTTGAGAGCATCTTTTGATAAATGCCGCGTCAACCTTTCCTTTTTTTTCCAGCATTACCCAGATGGTATCTTTTACCTTTGTAACCGGAGCAAAACTGACATCCCGGTCATTAGAAAGAAACCAGTGACATGCCTCTGCACATAATCCGCAGTGAATACATGTATTAACGTAAGTTTGCAAACGCACTCCGGTTTCTTTATCTATAACTTCATTGATAACTTTTTCTATTTGTTCCTCGGTGAGTATTTTCTCGGTCTGGTCCATGAGATCATCTACGACCGGTTCTCTTATAGCTATGGTGGGTTTCATAATATTCTCCTTAACATTATTGTTTTGCTGTTAAATTTTACCAGTCCTTTGAATGTTTCCAATAACCCTGTTCACTCCCGAATAATGCTCTTGTAAAAACAAAGAAGAGCATGTGGCTTAGCCTTGTAAAAGGAATGGCTATCAGCATGATTTCACCTGCAAGAATGTGAAGTATCAGTATGGTTTTATAGGCAAATAATTGATGGTATGCAATGAAACCGGTTATAAATGGAAGAACTGTAATTGCCAGCAGGAGATAGTCAGAACCATCGGTGACGTTTTTTACCACCGGGTCTGTTAATCTTCTATATAAGTAAAAGATACACCCGGCAATGACTATGATTGTCATCCAGTCTGCGACCTTGTCTGGAATATTAAACCAGCTTATATTCCACGATTCATCCAATAGAACAAGATGACCCAAAAGAAAAATAGGCGTAAGTATTAAACATATATGAAAAGCAAAAGAGACTATAGTAAAAATTGGTCTTTTTTGCATATACTGATTATTAAAAGGTATTACCCAGTGTACAAGAGAGTTTAAACTGTGTTTCAGGGACATATGCCTGAACAAAGTCATATCCTTTTTAGCGCCGGACAACATGTTGTATATTTTATACAGGCTCCCGCCGATAAATATTATAAAGGCTATCCATACAAGCGGACCGCTAACAAATTCATACATTTGTTTTCCCCCCTTTTTGAAAATATTATTCAAAACTTTTAGCTTTATATTTATTTTATTAAATAAAAACCTTACCCAATTAACTTGATTTTATATATCACTTAAGGAAACTACTTTGCGATAATATTTCCCGTCTTCTACGCCGCATATCATCACCTTGGTTCCATCAGGCGATACAACAGGATTCCAGAGGGCTTCATAATTGTTTCCCCGAATTTTGCCGTTAACAGCGACAGCATACTGACCATTTTTTTCTACCTTGCATATTACCTTGTCGCCGCTGGGACTGAAAACAGGCGGCCAGATATTATCAAAAGCTTCTCCAAGTACGGTTCCATCAACAACAAGAAACCAGTTTCCGCTGTCTTTTGCAATTGCGGCTACCTTTCTGCCATCCGGGCTGAAACATGGTTTTAAGATACATTCATTGAATGTTTTTGACCATGGCTGTTCATTAACGGCGATTGTCCATTTGGCAAACTGCGGGGCAACTACTGCCGCTATATTGTTGCCATCAGGACTGTATGTTTGATGCATAAGATTGATAAAACCTTTCTCCCAAACAATCCTGCCGTTTGTCGCCAGAAACCACTGACCTGCCTGCCTGACCGGTGCGGTTATTTCATCACTATTTTTTGGATGAAAAACCGGTTCCCATGTACAACCGAATTTTTCATTCCACGGTTTTTCATTTACGAGAATGCCGTATTCACAAATACTATTTCTGTATTCTGCAACAATATTCTTGTTGTCATCGCTGATTGCCAGGCCGTAAATATCAGCATAGTTTTCATTCCACGGTTTGCCGTTTACAACTACCGACCAGGCGCCTTTTGTAAATCCATTAACATCGCCTTCTGAAAGAGGAAGAGTTTGAGCTATTGCAGCCGATATTTTACCATCCGGGCTTATTACATGGCTTGCTATACTTTCAAGCTTAATCGGGCATTCCAATGTCTTTTCGTTTATTGTTATCGCATAAGCGCCATCCACTTTAGTGGTCGCAGCTATAATCTTGCCATCAGCGCTGAATTTGGTATCCCAGATATACTCATACATTTGTTCCCATGTCTTTCCATCCACAGCCATTGTCCATTCCATGTCCTTTGTTATAAGAGCGGTCAAACGGCCGTCTGGGCTAAATCTGGAATACCATATCTTTTCAAACGGTTCTTCCCAGGTTCCTTCATTAATAGCTATGTTGTGTTCTCCTTCCCCTATTTTAACAATAGAGGCTATCTTCTCACCATCGGGACTGATATAAGGCTCCCAGACATCTTCAAACTGGTCTTTCCATTTTGCTGTATCGGCAAGCATTTTTTCTTTGCTTTCCCAGTCCCAGCTTTCAATATTACTCATTTAACAACCTCCTAACCTTTAATCTGTTAATAAAAATCTTTATATTTTTTGACAGGATATAACAGGATATAAGAAAAAAGTAAAGGGATCATGTTAATCCTGTCAGTCCGTCTTTAAAGGCTCTGTCAAAAATAACCAACTTATTTTTTTTCGAGCCCTAAAGCCTGGCAAACTCATTATGAAATTTCTGCAATCTCTCTGTCTGTAATTTTTCTTTTGACTTTGAAATATAATCTACAATATCTTCCAGCACTTTTTTATTAAAAGGCGTTATCATGTAAAAAAGCACTCCCTGCTTTCTGACTTTCAATTCCAGATCTCTATAGTTTCGATCAGTCATAGTAACGATCTTAATATCCGGACATATACTTTTAACCTGATGAATTAATTCACAGCCATCAAATGCTTTTAAAGAAATATTAAGAAGCACCAGGTCAAATTTATTGTCTCTGACCTTTAATAAAGCATCTTCGGCTGAATTAGCGGTTTCTATACTGTGTACAAGCTTCTCAATACTTTTTTTGATGG
>JAYEFW010000329.1:0-3042 GCA_034658795.1 Thermodesulfobacteriota bacterium | reverse complement strand
AATGCTTTTAAAGAAATATTAAGAAGCACCAGGTCAAATTTATTGTCTCTGACCTTTAATAAAGCATCTTCGGCTGAATTAGCGGTTTCTATACTGTGTACAAGCTTCTCAATACTTTTTTTGATGGTACTGGCAGTAAAAAAATCATCAATAATCAGGATATCCATAAGATTACTCTTGAGAAATTTGAAAGCCGGGAAAATCCCACATAAGCGCTAATTTAACCTGCCTGGTTCAGTAAATTGAATTGTATAACGCAACAGATGTGCCAAAAAATTAAGGCAATATCTATCTATTGGTATTTATAGATGATATTTATATTTATCTGGTATGAATTTTTCTAAGGAGAAAAAATAGACTGACATTAATGACATGTAGAGAAATGGCAATTGAGCTTTACTTACTGATATAATTTAGTATTTTATATATGTGACATATATGGCATATATTATGACATGGTTAGCTTAAATTGTTTTAACTTTCTGTAAAGAGTTCTTTCGGGTATGCCCAGCGTTTTGGCTGTTTTACCCCTGTGCCACTTATTATGATTTAACACTTTAGAAATATAGTCTTTTTCGAACAGATCCACTGCATCGCGCAGTCCTGCATTTTCTTGCAGCAATTCTTTGTTTGAATCATCAACCTCATTTGCTGCCTTGGAGGCCCGCGGGTTGATAAAATCAAGGCGCTGTATTGTAATATAACGTTTTAAAACATTTTCAAGCTCCCGAACGTTGCCTGGCCAATCATGGTTGTCTATAGCTTCAAATATCTTTACCGGAAGGCTCTGCCTTTCTTCACTATTACAATGAAGTTTTAAGAAATGTTCAACCAGCAAAGGAATATCTTCGTTACGTTCTCTTAAGGGCGGTACAGTAACAGGTATAACATGCATCCTGTAAAAGAAATCTTCCCGCATCAAATTCTTGTTAACCTGTTCCAGCAGGTTTTTATTTGTAGCAGCTATAATACGGAAGTCTGAGTATTTAGCTTTATTGCTGCCAACAGGCGTATAACCTCCGCCATCAATAACTCTTAGTAATTTTACCTGCAGGCTGAGATCAAGCTCACTAACTTCATCCAGGAAAAGAGTACCTCCCCCGGCAAGGTCCAGGTATCCATGCTTATCCATATTTGCCCCGGTAAAGGCTCCCTTTTTATATCCAAAAAACTCGCTCTCAAGAAGCGTTTCAGGGATAGCTCCGCAATTCACGGCAACAAAAACCTTATCTCTTCTATTGCTCATATCATGTATGGCTCTTGCAACCATTTCTTTGCCGGTCCCGGATTCACCATAAATAACCACATTGGCATCGGAGTTAGCCGCTTTTAAAATAAGTTCATATATTTCCTGCATTGGCTTGCTCTTGCCGATAATATCTCCAAACCTGTATCTCTCATTTATGGATGATCTAAGTCTTATGTTTTCATTTCTAAGGCGCTCTGTTTCTTCCTGTATTGCAATTTCCCGGAGCCTTCTTTCAGTAATATCCCTGATAGTCGTGAGGATAGCGGACATGCCTTTCCATTTAATTATATTATGATGCCCTTCTACCCAAAATTCACGTCCTTCACGTGTAATGCAAGTCGCCCTGAAAACTTTTTCACCAGACAGGCCCAACTCAAGCTCACCATAAATTTCCTTGATACCCTGAACAAAACCGGATGAAATCAGATCAACAGCTCTTTTACCAAGTATCTGGTTGGCATTCGTGTGACCAAACATTGAAACAAAAGCATTATTTACAAATAAGAATTTTCCATTCTGAACAAGCGTAACCCCATCGGCAACATACTCGGTAAGTATTCGGTATCGCTCTTCACTTTCCCTGAGCGCCTGCTCTGCATGAGTTTTTTTTGAATCGTTTGAAGCTTCAATGTGTTTCACTGGTTTTACCTTTATGTTTCAAAAGCTTTCGTCTCAACAAATCAAGAGCTGTAATCGCAAAAATCATTTTATTTCTTAATCTTTCATTGAATTGAAAATTTAAACGATATGCCTCAACAGAATCTGCTGTGGCAATTCCTATGCAGACCGTTCCAACCGGCTTTTCATTGGTTCCTCCGCCGGGCCCGGCAATACCGCTTGTTGATATTCCGTAAGTTGCGCCGGCAATACGCAGCGCACCATCTGCCATCTCTTTAGCAGTCTCTTCATGCACAGCTCCGTATTTCTTCAAGGTGGACTCTGAAACGCCAAGCACCTTGATCTTTGCTTCATTTGAATATGTAACACCGGAAAACAGAAAATAATCAGAGCTGCCAGACACATTGGTCAGCAAATGTGATATCAGACCGCCTGTACAACTTTCAGCAACCGCTATTGTAGCCTTTTCCTTGCGAAGGAGACTGCCCAATACAGTTTCCATAGATTCACCGTCAGCAGAAAATGCAAATTCGCCGATTTTATTCATCACAAATTCAGAAGCCTTTTCCAGAAGAATATCTGCTTTCTCTTTATCCTTCCCGCGAACATAGAGTTTGACATAAATTATTGGGAACCTGGCACGCAGTCCCAGCTTGATCTCCGGAAATTTCTCTGGCAAATTAACGAGTCGTTCATCTACAGCAGCCTCGGACAAACCAAATGTTGATATGGTCTTTACAAGGCTAAAACTTCTTTCTCCCTTCTGAAGCTTATCTATCCAAGGCAGGACCCCGTCTGAAAGCATCCTGCGCATTTCAGAGGGAACACCGGGAAGAAAGAAAAAAACGCACCCGCCTGTTTTTAGCACAAAGCCAGGGGCTGTTCCAACAGAATTAACAAGACACTCAGAACCATCCGGCAGCATGGCCTGACAAGACATAGCCTCTCTGCCGAACACAAGCTCAACACCTGCCGCCCTTGCGGCTGCCTCTGCTGTAATATCATCTAATGTAGGACCAAGCCCGCCGGTAACCACAGCCATATCAGCACGTGTGCTTATCTCTTTAAGAATAGCTGCAATAGCTTCAACATCATCACCCACGCAGCCATGCCGTACTACCTCTATACCTGCTTCTTCCAGCTTTTGAGCAATATAGGCGGAATTACTGTCAATT
>JAYEFW010000328.1:0-2088 GCA_034658795.1 Thermodesulfobacteriota bacterium | reverse complement strand
AATCTTGACATCGTTTCTCTGAATGGAAGTTGTTTTGAAACAATGATCCCCCAGTGTTCTTGTCGGCTTTTTGCATACTGGTTGTGGAGGATCACAAAATCTTTAACATTGAAAGTAAAAAGACACCGTTCTTGCTGAATGGCAAATAGAAGCTGATCTGAATCAGACCGTCCTTTCCGATACAGTTCCTGAGCATGAATGGCATCATATCCTCTTTTCCGCAAGGCATGTGCCAACCCTGAATGGACATCTTCGTCCAAAAATAACTCGATTTTCATACGTTCGGGGCTTTCTGATTAGGGTGCGGCGCAATCTGTGATTTCCAGAACTCCACATCTGAAGATTCAGATAGATCCGTGTCAACCTCCTCTTGATGGTCAAAATAGTATGCCAAAGCTGAATGGACATGTGAGGGCGTTAAGTGGGGCAAGGTTGTTAGAATTTCGTCAGCGCTCATCCCCATCTGATAATATCCAGCAATACATCTCACAGTGATTCGAGTCCCAACAATTATAGGTTTTCCATCGGCGATTTCAGGGTCAGATCCAATGTGGGGATATGTTTTCGCTTGTAATACTACAGCCATAGTATTCCCCTTTCATTTATTTTTTTATCACATTACTTTTTGGAAAAAAGACAAATGGAAATCAATAAATTTAAAATTATAAGAAAAATTGGGACTTAGGTCAAGTGGAAAGTTTGGGACGCCCTTTCCTATGGGACGTCCATGTCACTATGGTGTCAAAAAAGCTTGAATTGTGAATTAAACTTTTCTTTATTCACTATTCAAGGTTTTGACCCCCATAATAGAAGTATCTTATTCAGAAGAGCCGCAAGCGCAATTTTGTAGAGACTGGGAAGGGGTTACCTGAGCCTGTCAAAGTTGCGGGACATTAGTTTATAAGTTGACAGGGTGCTTGAACTATGATATCCGGTTTACATGCCACGCCAATCAAGAATAGATGCGCCGGGTGCGCTTCATCATATTATTGCCAGAGGTATAGAACGTAAAAAGATATTTACAGATAGTGTCGATAGGGATAATTTTTTAAATCGACTTGGAAATATCCTTACGGAAACTCAAACAGCCTGTTTTTCCTGGGCGCTGCTTCCAAATCATTTTCATTTATTGCTGCGAACGGGAACCACATCAATTTCCACTGTAATGCGCAGGCTTTTGACCGGTTACGCAGTGTCCTATAATTTTCGGCATCGCCGGCATGGACATTTTTTTCAAAACCGTTACAAATCCATTTTGTGTCAGGAAGATTCTTATCTCCTGGAACTGGTTCGATATATCCATTTAAATCCTTTAAGAGCCGGCATTATAAAAGATCTAAGGGGATTAAACAGTTATCCCTATTGTGGACACAGTTGCATTTTGGGAAAAAAGACAAATACATGGCAAGATAAGGATTATATACTCAAATTATTTGCTTCCAATAAGGCTGAAGCTATCCGCATGTACCGTGAATTTGTCAAAGATGGAATCGAACAGGGGAAGCGGCCTGATCTTGTTGGAGGCGGTCTGATACGCAGTGCAGGCGGATGGTCGGCGATAAAAGCATTGAGAAGAACCGGTTCATACCAAAAGGGTGATGAGCGCATTTTAGGAGACAGTAACTTTGTTAAAAAAGTACTTGCCCAGGCTAATGAAAACTTTGAGCGCAAATATCATCATAAATCAAATGGGTTTAACTTTGAAAAAGTAATTGGACGAGTTGCAGAATTGTTGGACTTAAAACCTGAGCAGGTATTGGCCGTCGGGAAATATAAAAAGACGGTTGCGGCTCGCAGTTTGCTTTGTTTCTGGGCAACGAGTGAGTTGGGAATAAGTCAAAGCGAATTAGGGCAAAAGCTAAAGATTTCGCAACCCGCAGTCAGTTTATCGGTTAAACGCGGAGAGCAATTGGCTATACGCTGCAATTACTCGTTAAAAGCTTAACAGTAACTTATAAACTAATATACGTCCCGAAAGCTTCAAAATCCCATGTTAAGATCATGAGATTATTGCACCCGGTTTCTTTCGCCACCTTTGGTTCTTTTTTGCCTTGCATAACTTCTTGTACTGAGTCGTTTTCGCCGTGA
>JAYEFW010000327.1:0-2097 GCA_034658795.1 Thermodesulfobacteriota bacterium | reverse complement strand
ATTCCTTTGCATGATGATAGAAAGTTGTTCGAGTTGCTTATACTGGAAGGAGCACAGGCAGGTTTAAGCTGGCTGACAATTTTAAAAAAGCGCCACAACTACAGAAAAGCTTTTAATAATTTTGACCCGGAAATGGTTGCAAAATTTGATTCAGCTATAATAGAAAAGCTTTTATCCAACAAAGGAATTATCCAAAACAGACTTAAGGTTGAAGCAGCCATTCAAAACGCCGGAGCATTCCTTAACATTCAAAGAAAATTCGGAAGTTTTGATACATATATCCGGCAGTTCACTAAAGGCAAACCAATAAAGAATGCATGGAAAAATCAAAACGAAATTCCTTCAAAAACAAAGGAATCAATGGCTATGAGCGTTGATTTAAAAAAAAAAGGATTTAAATTTGTTGGTCCGGTAATATGTTATGCTTTTATGCAGGCAACAGGAATGGTAAATGATCATACTGTAGATTGTTTTCGATATCAGGAGATATATGAATATAGTAAATGATGAAATTAAATTTGAAAAAGAAAATTTTTGCCGTTTATTCACTCCTCACAAACCGCAACATGTTGGATTTATTGCAACACGTCTTGCCGGGACAGACGGCGTTTCCCTTGAAACATCAAAATGGGCTCACTTTTTTGAAAAAGAAGGATTTACATGTTTTTATTTTGCCGGTGAGTGCGATTGTGCACCAGAGCATTCATACATAGTTCCTGAAGCTCACTTTAAGCATCCCAGCATACGGGAAATTCATCAAAACTGCTTTGGATTGAAAAAACGAAGCGACTATATAACACAGAAAATCCATGAACTCAGACTGAGATTAAAGAAACATCTTTATAACTTCATCCGGCAGTTCAAAATTGATCTTCTGGTAGCTGAAAATTCCCTGACAATACCGCTCAATATTCCTCTTGGCATAGCCATTGCAGAATTAATATCTGAAACCGGCATCCCAACAATTGCCCATCATCACGATTTCTTCTGGGAACGACAGGCTTTTATGAGAAACGCTGTATGGGAATACCTTAATATGGCCTTTCCTCCTCATCTGCCGCAAATTCAGCACGTGGTAATCAACTCTTCTGCTAATAACCAGTTAAGTCTTAGAACTGGTATTTCTCCAACCATCATCCCTAATGTCATGGACTTTGATAATCCGCCTGAACCAATTGATGATTATGCATCTGACGTGAGAAGTGCCCTTGGAGTCGAGGACGACCAGTTATTTATTCTCCAGCCTACCAGAGTTGTTAAGCGCAAAAGAATTGAGCTTGCAATAGAGCTTATCAACAGATTGAAAAAGAAAGCCAAACTCGTTATTTCACATGCCTCAGGTGATGAAGGCTATGATTACGAATGCAGAGTAAAAGAATATGCTTGTCTGATGGGCGTTGATACTGTTTTTGTTTCAGATATCATTAATGAAAAAAGAGGGTTCACAGAATCAGGAAAGAAAATATATACCTTGAATGACATTTACCCTTATGCAGATCTTGTTACCTATCCTTCAGATTTTGAAGGCTTTGGCAATGCTTTTCTTGAAACAATATATTTCCGAAAACCAATAATGGTTAATGCTTATTCGATTTACGCAATGGATATTCAACCAAAGGGATTTTCTGTAATTGAAATTAACGGATATATAACAGATAAGGCAATAAGGCAGGTTGAAAAAGTTCTTGCAGACGAAAAGCTTCGGAAAAAAATGGCTGATCACAACTATGAAATAGCCAAAACTTGCTTTTCATACTCGATTCTTCACAAGGAGCTTAAAAACCTTCTTATGCAATGCACAGCATGCGATTTTTAAAATGATAAGTTTAATTTTTTGAGATAACACTCATTTTTCAAGGGAGAATTGCTCATGGAAGAAAAAGTATTGATTTTTGGAAAGAATACCTGACCTTTTACTACAGAGGCTCGTGAGGCCTATTTAAAAAACGGAAGGGATATGGAATATATCGATGTGCTGTCTGATGCCGGCAAGCTTGATACTATGTTGAAATATTCCGATGGGAGACGCAAAGTCCCTATTATTGTGGACAAAGGTAAAGTCATAATTGGATTTAATGGCAAGGCGTGAGGGGTCTA
>JAYEFW010000326.1:0-2098 GCA_034658795.1 Thermodesulfobacteriota bacterium | reverse complement strand
TATCTAAGCGAGAAAGGAGAAATTATGGGACTGGTAAGTGTACTCAAAGAAGAGGGAAGACAGGAAGGCATCCAGCAGGGAATGCAGCAGGGAATGCAGCAGGGAATGCAGCAGGGAATGCAGCAGGAGGCGCAGGATATGCTTATCGAGGTCCTGACCGAGCGTTTTGGCAGTGTAAGCTGTGAACTATCGGAACGAATCAAGCACATAGATTCTCGTGAAAGGTTGAAAGAGCTGCTTCGGCAGGCGCTTCGGGTAAAAAACTTTAATGAGTTTGGGAAAAAAGTTGTAAGCAGTCAAAAAGATTGAGCTGATCGATTCTGCGCTCAAGTGCGGGAAATCCATTACGGATTTTGCACAGTTGGTTACGTTTTTTGCACAAGGATGAATTGATTGATGAATTCCCTATGAGAAGCTATCAGAAGCCAATATTTTCTTAAAGCAGCCGGAAATTTTGTCCTAAACATAGAGAATAACACTCAGGAATCATCTGTTTCCTTCAGCCCATAGCCTGTAGCCTTCAGTCTAGCCACCTGAGTAGTTACGAATTTACTTCATAAAAAAGATGTTTTTTTATTGTTAAAATATATTATTAGTACTAAAGGCTTCTTATTTGATAAATTATTCATGCCCGGGAGGAAAAAATGAAAAAAAGCATCATTGTTACATCCTGGATAATTGTTATGTCATTAATTTTACCCTGCATCGTTTTTGCCGGTAGCGTTTTACTGACTTGGAAAGCGGGACCTGAGCCGGATATAGCAGGATATTGGGCATATTATGGAACTTCAGAGCGTGTATATGGTCCGCCTATACCTGTGGGTAATGTTACAAGCCATACAATTAGTGGGCTTGATGAAGGAAAGACTTATTATTTCTCAGTCACAGCAGTAGATACTTCGGGAAACGAAAGTGGATATTCAGTAGAGCGCACAGTAACTATTAGCGACACGATTGCGCCAACCATTGCAATAACATCTCCAACAACCGCCGGAACGTATGATACTGCGGATGCATTAATAACCATATCCGGTAATGCTTCGGATAATGTTGGTGTAAGCCGGGTAACATGGGCAAACTCGGCCGGTGGAAGCGGCACAGCTATCGGTACGGCAACCTGGTCAATATCCGGTATATCGCTGATTGAAGGCGAAAACGTAGTAACAGTCACAGCCACAGATACCGCAGGCAATCAAAGCAGTACTTCTCTGGCAGTAACTTATACACTGTCCGACACGATTGCCCCGACTGTTGCAATAACATCTCCAACAACAGCCGGTACATATAATACCGCCGATGCATTAATAACCATATCCGGTAATGCTTCGGATAATGTTGGTGTCACCAGTGTAACATGGTTTAGCTCCGGCAGCGGAAGCGGGACAGCTATCGGCACGGAAACCTGGTCAATATCAAACATTGAACTTGTTGAAGGAAACAATATAATAACTATATGGGCAAAAGATGCTGCAGGTAATGAAAACGGTGCAAAACTGACAGTAACCTATACATCTCCTCAACCAACTCCTGTAATTTCAAACTTGACCTCAGCCTCTGACACCACTTATGTGCTTGTTGATGGTCTTGATAATGGTTCAAAAGCTTATGTGGACAGTGATTCCACTTACAGCAATTTACCAAATATCTTAAAAAATGCCACCTATATTAAGACATCTATTAATGACAGAACCGGTACAACAAAACCATTTATCAGTTTTACTGTTAATAAAAATGTTACCGTTTGTCTTGCTTATGATGACAGAATAGTTCCTATACCATCCTGGATGCCGTTTAAAAACAAGACCGAAGGTAATTTAACCATTGGAAATGAAGCGATGAGCATATATGCCAGGTTTTATCGCGCAGGCAAAACAGTAAAGCTGGGCGGAAATGAAGGTGATATTAATTCAAATATGTATACTGTTATTATAGTTGAATGATAAATTATTAGGTGTTTAGGCTGAAGGTTATAGGCTGAAGGCTGAAGGAAACAGATGATACCCCATCTACTGCGAACCCTTGACGTCTTGGATCTGGAGCATCCACGCCTTTAGCTCAACTTGGGATCATTAAAAAAAGCAGAGCAAATGCCCTGCTT
>JAYEFW010000325.1:0-9389 GCA_034658795.1 Thermodesulfobacteriota bacterium | reverse complement strand
CGCTGATCAAGGACAGAGTCAAGGGCAAGGTGAAGCTGTTTTATATTGATCCGCCATTTGCGACAAAGAGTGATTTTAGAGGATCAGGAGATGAAAAGAGTTATTCCGACAAGGTCGATTCCGCCGAGTTTATTGAGGGTTTGAGAGAGCGGATGATTTATATGCGGGAGACATTGGCTGATGATGGCTGTATTTATATGCATTTGGATTGGAAGATGAGTCATTATGTAAAAGTAGTTGCAGATGAGGTTTTAGGAAAGAATAATTTCAGGAATGAGATAATTTGGTTTTACAGAAGATGGACTGCTGCAAGTGACTCATTTCAGAATATGCATGACACTTTATTGTGGTACTCAAAGACAACAAAATACAATTTAAACAAAGTGCATGTTGAACCAACGGAGGGGCAGAAGAAAAAACATGAAAAAGGTTGGGACAGAAATTCTGTATTAATTGGTGGTAAAAGACAGCCTCAATTAATTGTATATAATCAAGCAAAAGTAGATATAGCAGTGAAAAATGGACAAATAGATTTATCTGAATACGCAAGAATTGTGAATGTTGATATTACACAAACTATAGCTCCAGATGTTTGGGAAATTAATTTCATCAATTCACAAGCTAAAGAGAGGCTTGATTACCCCACCCAAAAACCCGAAGCCCTCCTTGAACGTATCATTCGTGCTTCCTCAAACCCCGGCGATCTCGTTATGGACGTCTTTGGCGGCTCCGGCACCACTGCGGCAGTCGCCGAAAAACTCGGTCGCCGCTGGATTGTATGCGATTTTGGCAAACATGCCATCTATACCATGCAGAAAAGGATGCTGAAAATCGGCGAGTCAAAGGTCCTTGGAAAGCATGTAAAGAAGAATCAGAAATATGGCAAGTCTCCAAAACCGTTCTGCGTGGTTTCCACCGGCGCCTATGATTTTTCTCGCATTATGAAGCTCAGGGAAAACAAGGATGTCTATATTGATTTTGTGTTGGGGCTTTTTCAGAGCAGCCGGGATGAAAAGGATTTGTCTGGTAAATACAGGCTTGCCAATATTTTTGGTGAAAAGGATGGCGATCCGGTTGAGGTTTATCCTGTGTGGAATGATGAGTATTTGAAAAACATCAGGATTGATGAAAAATATCTCAAAGGGATCATTTTGCAGTCCCGCGGCAAGCTGAAGGGCAATTACTATATTATCACACCGGAGACTTGCACCCTTGTTGGCGATACAACCATGAAAAACAGCGCCGGTAATGATGTGCATTTTAAGATGCTGAAGTTTCCCTACAAAATACTGGAAGATGTCTCCCGCAATTTCCAGATACAGCAGCAGCCAAGCTCACAGGAAAATGTTAACAATCTTATCAATTCGACAGGGTTTTATTTTAATGATGATGTTGAGATTGAAGTTGAGAGAATAAAACAGGGTTTGAAGATCACCCGATTTGAGACAAAAATACTGGATAAGCAGGAAAAGCGTTTAAAAGGGCTTGACGGGCTCGCCATGCTGCTTGTGGATATTGATTATGACGGTGAGATTTTTGATATGGACAGAACCGTATTTGCCAAAGATATTAGTGATGACGGCATTATTAAAATGACCGGTTTGACGAAAAAGGTTGCCGTTATTGCAATTGATAAACATGGAAATGAGAGTAAGCTTTATATAGTATGAGAGTAACGAATAAATCCCCCTCACCCTGACCCTCTTCCCCAGGGGAGAGGGAAATAAACGGTGTGAAACTATTTATTTGAATAATCTATAGCAAGACACAAAGATTCGGAAAGGACAAATTACATTATCCAAAACTGGATGAGAAGCCGAAGCACAATTGAATTTATCGGCTTATGGGAGCTGTTGCACAATCCAGATTTTAAAGGCATCGAATTCGATGCCTTTAAAAATGAAGCAGGCTCAAACTTCTTTCTCTGATGCAAATTTTCCCTGAAATCCCCTTTTTTCTTGAGGGGGACTACTTCATAAGTTCCCTCGCCCCTTGGGGAGAGGGTTAGGGTGAGGGGTGAAACAATGAAGCATCTTGCCACAAAACTTAGAAAGAACATGACTGATGCTGAAAGACTTTTATGGCAACATCTTCGTAATCGTGAACTCGGTGGATATAAATTCCGTCGGCAACGCCCTATTGGTCCTTATATAGTTGATTTTGTCTGTTTGGAGAAAAAACTTGTTGTTGAAGTTGATGGTGGCCAGCATGCCGGACAGATAGAATTGGATGCTGAGCGATCTGATTATTTGAAAAAGAAAGGATACCGGGTCTTGCGCTTCTGGAATAATGAAGTTTTGAAAGAAACAGAGTCTGTTTTGACTGTGATTCTTTTGTCTTTGGATGAGGAATGTTACCCCCTCACCCCGGCCCTCTCCCCAAGGGGCGAGGGAGAATGAGTGCGAAGGCCGGAAAAAATATCAAAGTGAGTTAAAATGGCAAAGAAACCGAAAAGACAGAAAGCGATCAAAAGACTGAACTTGTCTGATCACACACTGGATATAAATATTCGGAGGTGCAATTATAACAAGTTCAGTTTTTCAGATATAGAGGACTATGTCAGCGAGCTGGTTGGATCGCGCGATTACCAGTACGATGCTATTAAACAGATCATGATTTATCTTTGGGGCGGCAGTTACAAGAGCATTGCTGAACTTGGAAGAGAAAATTATAAACAGAAATTGCAGATTCAGCAGCGTTTTGGAACAGAAGAAAATTTTCTCCACCAGCTACCCCTTCCTGACCGGCTTTCAGGCGTGGTGCATATGGCTACCGGCACTGGAAAATCTTATGTAATTTTTGCAATCGCCTGGCTTTCTCTTGTCATGGGTCTTGCCAAACGGGTGCTTGTGCTTGGCCCGGCCTCAACCATTATCGAACAGGGTCTGCGCGAAAAATTCAAGGAACTGATAAACAAAAGAGAATTTAACAGCATGCTTCCTCAAAGATATCGTGGAAAAGCCATTAACCTGCTCACAGATAACGACCCGATAGAAGACGACTCCATTGTCATTGAAAACATCAACGCAGTTTACACCTTTGGCGGGATCACCGACACATTATTCAAAAATACAGATGAAGTCCTTGTTCTTGGAGATGAAATCCATCATGCCTATTCGCATCTGAAATATACGGATAATCGTCTTGTGCTTGACAAGGAAGAAAGACCGGAAGGGAAGAAGAGTGAAGCAAGAGACGAGCGGCTGTGGATGCGCTTTTTGCAGGAAAACAGCAAAATTAGCAGACACATCGGCTTTACCGGTACCCCATATAATCAGAATGAGTATTTCGCAGATATCATTTTCAACTACTCCATCAAGGATGCAACCGAAGAGAAATATATCAAAAAGATTAATTCGATTATCCGTACCGAGACCGATGAAGGCGACGACCGGCTCACTATTGATCAGCGCTTTGAGATGGTACTGAAAAATCATCTGGAAAACAGGGAAAAGTATGCATATAAAACCCGTTCCGGCAAAAGGATTGTAAAACCGATAACGATTTTTATCTGCCCTACCCAAAACAATGCTCAAACAAGAAGTGAAGGGTTTATAACATTTCTGGCAGGATATGAAAAAAAGAACAACGGAGTTAAAGCATCGGCTTCTGAAATTGTTGACAAAATGCGTAAAAAAGTAATTTGCGTTGTCAGCCAGGCCACAAAAGCACAATATAAAGATCAACTCGACAATATTGAAGAGACAAACCCGAAAAAGATCGGCGGGAGCGTGGAGTTTATTTTTGCAGTCAACAAGCTCTCAGAAGGTTGGGACGTGGATAATGTCTTTCAGATTGTTCCAATGGAAGAGAGAGTCTTTAATTCCAAACTTCTTATTTCACAGGTGCTTGGCAGGGGTATGCGCATACCACGAAAAGTTCCCAATGCGCGTATTCAGCAAAGATATCCTGTCTTGACGGTTACAAATCATGATAAATTTGCAGATCACATCAGGGAGCTGGTTGACTCGGTTACCGAAAGCGACATGTATCTTACCTCTTTGCCTCTGACTGACAGGGAACAAGGAAGAGGCACGCATAATTTTACTCTGTTTAACCTCAATTATATCCCTAACATACGTTTTGAAAAGGCTGACCGTGTAGATCAGGGGCCTCCGGGTAAACTTGCATTAACATCATTTGAGGAAAAACTCGGCGTCAAAGTAATAAGGACTAAAGACGAAAAACGGTATGAACTGGCAAGAAATTTTTATACAGTTGATCAGATTGTTTACGATATCTTTAACCGTTTTAAATATAGAACGTTTGAGGCATTGCATTTTGATTTTGACTGCGTGGTCGTTGATGACCGTTATCCTGAAGAGGATGAAATCATGCAGGTTATTCTTGACGCCATGAAAGAGGCCGGAATCAAGGGAGATAAGCTCTCGGAAGAGAACAGAAAACAGATCGATAATTATTTTAACCAGTTCCTGCCAAGAGGTAAGAAGAAGCGGGTCTTTGAAAATATTTCAGGGGATTTGATTCCGGTTGATACTGCGGAAAAAATGGACAGGTCCGGCATCCGGGTGAGTGAACTTGAAAGGGACAGAACCGCATTCTTAAGCGAAGATTATGAAACCGAGGTCGGAGAAACAAACAAATTTGTACTGGAATACATTAACGAATTGAGAAGACGCCCTGAAGATAAGCGACAGCTTGCCCTTTTTAAACCCGAAGATTTTGTGGAGAACAGAGATGAAATCATCCGGACATTTGTAAGGGGCGATACAAGGCCGCCTTATGTAGTAAATACATCAAAACTGAAAAGTCCGCAAAATGTAGTTCTGGTTTCCCATTCGCCGGAAAAAGAATTTGTTTTTCAACTCATAGATAATTCCGATTACATAGATTCATGGATAAAATTGCCTGATAAGAATTTTTACAGTATAGATTATGAATACTGGAAAGGTGGAAAAGACAGGGTGCGACGAAGCTTTAACCCGGATTTTTTTATTAAAATCAATATCGATGATTATATCTCAAAACTCGAAAGCAATGGATCGTTAAACCACCTTGAAAATCTCAGGAAATTACAAGATGAAGGAATAGAATCGTTAATTAGAGTTGTAGAAATTAAATCAGATGAAGATCAGGATGAAGCTACCCCTACAAAAGCAGAATATGCCAAAGCGCATTTTGAAAGAGTTAGCAACAAACTCCAAACAGTAAATATTTCAGATATCGATAAACAATACAGAGATAATGCAAAGCAGTATTACACCTTTGACCTTCTCACACCAAATGAATTCACACGCTGGTTTGCAGATTTGAAAAAGGGAACGCTTGGAGGAAACCGTCAACCTCTGGAAACACGTACAAAAGATTGACGGCATATGCACTATCAATGAGACTGTCCGTGAAATTCTCCAGATGCGAGAACTCCACAAACAAATGAAACGGCTCTAAAGGCTTACGGCTGTGGGTGGCTTCGGAAATATTCAAAGATAATTTATTATTTAAATAACATTCATTTTTTAAAAGCAACTTTTTTCTTTACATGCGACTCAAAATAATTTATAGCTATCAGAAATTCAGTTTTATGTTGTATTAACTGGTTGAACGTGAGCTTTATGTGTGTTTTATAGATGAAGTGGATATATACCTCGAAAGGCCACAAATAACGATTTTTCGCTGGCCCTGAACATCAATAGCGGTGTTGCTCAGGCTTGCAATAGCCTGCTATTCCAAGCCTTCGCGCCTTGCTCTTGATGCTCATTGCTCACCGAAAAAAAGCGCAATTTGTGACCTTCCGAGGTATATTTTCAAAAAGCTAAAGAGTTATAAAAAAATATTTTATTTGCCGGTATTATTTATGGCTCTCATTATTTTGACATTTAACAAAGGAGCGGCGCTATGGCAAAAAAAATGAAAACAATTGATGGAAACACAGCAGCAGCCCATGTGGCCTATGCTATGAGTGATGCTGCTGCCATTTATCCCATTACCCCTTCATCAGGAATGGGAGAAATGTGCGATGAATGGTCGGCCAATGGTCTTAAGAATGTATTCGGACAAACCATGCTGGTTCGACAACTTCAGTCAGAAGCTGGTGCAGCAGCGGCTGTACACGGAAATCTGGCCGCAGGTGCCCTTACTACAACCTTTACTGCTTCACAGGGTCTTCTTTTGATGATACCAAACATGTATAAGATGTCGGGCGAAGTGCTGCCGGCAGTTTTTCATGTCACGGCTCGCGCAATTGCAGGACATGCGCTTTCCATCTTTGGGGACCATCAGGATATCATGGCTGTTCGACCGACAGGTTTTTCACTCCTGGCATCTGCTTCAGTGCAGGAGGTCATGGATCTGGGACTTGTAACACATCTTGCAGCAGTTGAGGCATCTGTTCCTTTTATTCATTTCTTTGACGGGTTTCGTACTTCACATGAAATTCAAAAAGTCGAAATGATAGACTACGATGACATGGCAAAATTGGTAAACTGGGACGCAGTTAAGGCGTTTCGCGCCAGAGCCGTAAGCCCGGAAAGGCCCGAACTAAGAGGAACCGCCCAGAATCCGGACATTTATTTCCAGGGTATAGAAGTGGCCAACCCCTATTATCAAAAGATTCCTGCTATTGTCAGTCAATGTATGAAAAAGGTTGAGAACCTGACGGGTCGCAAATATCGGCTTTTTGATTATGTAGGGGATCCTGATGCGGAAAGAATCATCATTTCCATGGGTTCTTCCTGTGAAACAATTGAGGAGGTTGTCAATTACCTAATTGACAAAGGAGAACGAGTCGGCCTTGTCAAGATACGATTGTACCGTCCTTTCTCGGCTGAACATCTGTTTGCCGCAATACCCTCAACTGTTGATCGCATTACAGTTCTTGACAGGACAAAAGAGAGGGGTGCGCTGGGCGATCCTTTATATCAAGATGTATGTACGGCCTATATGGAACGAGGTGAAATGCCCGTAATAGTCGGTGGAAGATATGGTCTTGGTTCCAAAGAGTTTAACCCAGGCATGGTCAAAGCTGTATTTGATAACATGAATTCAGCCGGTCCCAAGAATCACTTTACCGTTGGTATTATTGATGATGTTACAAACACTTCCCTGGAAGTAGAAGAGGGATTTGATGTGGCTCCGGAAGGAACTGTCCAATGCAAATTCTGGGGATTGGGAGCTGACGGAACCGTTGGCGCAAACAAGAGCGCAATCAAAATTATTGGTGATAACACGGATATGTTTGCCCAGGCTTATTTTGCCTATGATTCAAAGAAATCCGGCGGCATTACCATGTCTCACCTTCGTTTTGGCAAAACGCCCATTAAATCTACCTATCTGATAGATTCAGCAGATTATATAGCATGTCACAAATCAAAATATGTGGAAACCTACGATGTCCTTGAGGGCATTAAAGACGGCGGGACCTTTGTTCTCAACTCCCACTGGACCGCTAAAGACATGGAAAAAGAACTACCAGCTTTCATGCGCAGAACAATTGCCAAAAAGAAGCTCAAATTTTACAATATCGATGCTGTGAAAATCGCGGCTGGAGTGGGTCTTGGAGGCAGGATCAACATGATCATGCAAACCGCCTTTTTTAAACTGGCAAATATTATTCCTGTGGAAGAGGCTATTGCCTATCTCAAAGACCAGATTAAAAAGATGTTTAGCAAAAAGGGTGAAAAGATCATCAATATGAACTACGAAGCGGTGGATAAGACCCTCGATAATTTGATTGAAATCAAATATCCGAAATCATGGGCTGATGCTTACGACAAACCGGTTGCCGCCACAGATGAACCTGATTTTGTCAAAAATGTATTACGTCCGATGATAGCACAGCAGGGAGATAAACTGCCGGTAAGCGCATTTTCGCTTGATGGAATATTTCCTGTTGCTACCACAAAATACGAAAAACGCGGCGTAGCAATTAATGTGCCGGAATGGATAAAGGATAACTGTGTACAGTGCAACCAGTGCGCTATGGTTTGTCCACATGCAGCCATACGTCCCGTGCTTCTTACAGATAACGAGCTGGCAAAAGCGCCTAAGGGTTTTGAAACCATAAAGTCTGTTGGCAAAGAACTTAAAGAATATAATTTCCGGATGCAGGTAAATACTCTGGATTGTATGGGCTGTGGTAACTGTGCGGATATCTGTCCGGCAAAGAAAAAGGCTCTTGTTATGAAACCGATTGAGTCCCAGACAGGCGCTCAGGTTTCAAATCATGCATTTGCCGTTGAAGTACCTGTACGTGACAATTTGATTAAGAGAGATTCAATCAAGGGAAGCCAGTTCTACCAGCCTTTACTTGAGTTCTCAGGCGCCTGTGCAGGATGCGGTGAAACTCCATATGCCAAACTTATTACCCAGTTGTTTGGTGAAAGAATGATTATAGGGAATGCCACAGGATGTACCTCGATATGGGGCGGTTCGGCACCGGCAATACCTTATTGTGTAAATAAAGATGGCTTTGGTCCTACGTGGGGCAATTCTTTGTTTGAAGATCCTGCGGAGTTTACCTACGGTATGTTTCTTGGAGCATTACAACAGCGAAAAAAGTTAGCAGATCTGGTGCAAGAGGCGTGTAATACAAACATCCCCCAAAAGTTAAAAGATGCTATGCAAGGCTGGCTGGATGTTATGCAGGATCCTGTTGGATCCAGAAAATTCGGTGACCAGCTTAAGGAGCTCTTGCCACAAGATAAAGATAATGCGTTATTAAGTGAAATATTAAGCATGTCAAAGCTGTTTACAAAGAAGTCATATTGGATCTTTCTTGGAGATGGCTCTGCATATGACATCTCATTTGGCGGTCTTGACCATGTGATGGCCACAGGGGAAGATATTAATATCATGGTGTTTGATACAGAGGTCTATTCAAATACAGGAGGCCAGGCTTCAAAGGCCACCCCAACAGGCTCGGTTGCCAAGTTTACAGCCTCAGGGAAGAAAACATGCAAAAAAGATATGGGACGCATGGCCATGACATACGGCTATGTATATGTTGCCAGCGTGGCTATGGGGGCAAATAAACAGCAAATGTTAAAGGCTCTTACCGAAGCCGAAAGCTATGACGGGCCATCCTTGATAATGGGTTATGCGCCATGCATCAATCATGGCATCAAAAAAGGTATGGGTAAAAGTCAGGAAGAGGAAAAACTGGCAGTACAGTCCGGTTACTGGCCTTTGTACCGCTACAACCCTGTTTTAAAGGCCCAGGGCAAGAATCCTTTTATCCTCGATTCCAAAAAACCTGATGGAAACTTCCAGGAATTCCTGTCAGGGGAGGTGCGTTATGCTTCTCTGCAAAAATCATTTCCAGAGGAGTCTAAAAAACTTACCGTCCGCCTTGAAAAGGAGTATATGGAACGTTATGAAACCTTAAAACTGCTGGCAGATCCAAAATCCATTTGCGATGAGGATAAAAAAGA